>JAGDAM010000298.1 GCA_017959485.1 Clostridia bacterium | reverse complement strand
GGGCTGTAAAAAAAGTTGACTTTTTTTACAGCCCCTTTCGGTTTGGGGAAATTAAGGCAATACCGCGAACGGCAGCGTGTACTCTTTCTCCTCAGATCTCGGGTATCTCCACTTCGACCTCGCGGCCGAGCTCGGCGGAGCGGACGATACCGTCGATGATCGCCTGATTGATAATGATTTGCGAGGAAGGCACCGGCGACGGCTTGCGGTTTGCGACGGCGTCGAGGAAAGAGTAGATCTTCCTCTGCCACAGGGTGCCGTCCGCCTCGGAGTCGCGCAGGAGCGGGACGGTCTCCTCGACCGGCTGGCCGGCGAGGGTGCGGTAGACTGTCATCGGGCCTCCGGTCGAGCCGTTCCAGCAGTCGGTGGAGGGGATGCGCAGGCCGGCTTCGGTTCCGAGGATGATCGTGTCGCCCGGAGTGTTTATATTCATCGCCCAGGCGATCCTGAAATCGAGGAAGATTCCTCCCTCGAGCCGGATCAGGGCTCCGGCGAAATCGTCCACGCCGAACATATCGGCAAGGCGCTCGGGGTCTGCGGAATTCTGATAGGTATCCGGACGCTTCCCGAAATAATCTGTCTTGAATCCGGATACGGTCAGCGGCTTCGGGTATCCGACGGCATTCAGCACCATATCGAGCGAGTAGCAGCCGATGTCGGCGAGGGCGCCGATTCCGGCGGTGTCCTTTCGGATGAAGCTGGTGCGATTGTCGTTCGCCGGGATGCCCATACGGCGTCCGCCGCCCGTCTGGATGTAATATATCTTTCCGAGCGCGCCCGATTTTACGATCTTTCCGATCATCTGCATATTCTTGTCGAATCTGGGCTGGAAACCGATGGAGAGTATTCTCCCGCTCTCCTTTTCGGCGCGCATCATGGCGACGGCGTCCTCCATGGTGGCCGAGAAGGGCTTCTCGAGCAGCACGTCGACGCCGTGCGAGAGAGCGTAGACGGTCGGCGCCGCATGCTGGCAGTTGTAGGTGCAGACGCTTACACAGTCGAGCTCCTCTTTGTCGATGATCGATTCGTGATCGGTATATACACGCGCCGAGTCGAGCCCGAACTGCCTTGCGAACGCCTCGGCCTTTCCGGGTATGATGTCGCAGAGGGCGACGATTTCGACGTTTTCGAAGGTAAGATAGGTCTTTACGTGATGTCTCGCGATGTTGCCGGTACCGATGATTCCCACGCGGAACTTTTCGCGGGAGCCGTTTTTGATTTTCAGATTGATTCCTGCCATAATTGCACCTCAGAACAGACGGTTGATTATATTTTTCATCAGCGCGTATCTCTTTGCAACCGATGGAATATCCAGGTATTCGTCGGCGGTATGAAGGTGAGTACCGCACGGCCCGCAGCCGTCGACGACCGGACAGCCGCGCGCGGAAATGAAGTTGCCGTCCGAGCCGCCGCCCGTGGAAATCATCTCGACCGGCTGGCCGAGCTCGAGCCCGGCGGCCTCGAAGACAGATATCAGCCGGTTAGCACGGTCGTCGGGAGTCATTACCGGTCTTGACGGTCTCGATTCAACCGTGATCTTGCATCTCGGGTCGAAGGGGTGTTCGGGCATCGATTTGATGAAGCTGTCGGCTTCTTCGATGTCCTCGCGGCTCATCGCCCTCATGCTGACGGTGAATGAGGCCCTGTCGGGCACGGCGCCTCCGTCCCCGCCGCCTGTGAACTTTCCGACGTTGATTATCACGTCGTCGGCAGGGCGGAAGAACTTACCGTAAAGGATCGGGATCCAGCGGGAAAGCTCGAGGATCGCGCTCGCGCCTTTTTCCGGATCGACGCCCGAATGCGCGGGGATCCCTTTGCAGCTTACCGTGTAATTGTTGCCTCCCTTGCGGCGGGAAACGAATTCCCCGCGCGCCCGTCCCGGTTCGAAAAGGAAGCAGCGGTCGGATCTGTCGGCAAGTTCCTCGAAGAAAGCGCGGGAGCGCAGACTCCCCGTCTCTTCGTCCGAATTCATAGCGACGCAGAAGGAAAAGTTTGCCCGTCCCTCCGCCAGAAGGTCGCGCAGGATGTAATAGATCAGAAGGCATCCGCCTTTGCAGTCGATGATCCCGGGTCCGCGGCCTCTTCCTTCTTCATCTATCGAGAAGGGCCGCGCCTTCGCGGTACCCGCCGGGAAAACGGTGTCCATGTGCGCGGCGAGCAGCAGATCGAACCGGCCGCCCGTCCGGTTGGACGCGGTAAAGAAGGGCGATTCCCGGTCCTCGCCGTCGTATCTGATCTCGGTTGCGAGTCCGAGCGCCCGGTAGCGTTCCTCGAAAAAACGCGCGACGCCGAGCGCGCCTTCCGGGCATCCGCGTCCGCTGTCGATATTGACAAGATAACGCAGATCGGAAAGATATTCATCAAGATTAAAAGACATGGTAAGGTCCTCCGTCCGCGGATAATTCTAACACACATCCCGCACGTTGTCAAGCGAGGACCCGAAGTTTCAACGTGCTCTTTAATAACGGTTTGTAAAGAGTCATCAAAATCACAGTCAATTCTCAAATGATGTTCCTTTTTATTACCTGTTTCTATTGACTATAATGCGGATTAACAGTATAATAGACTTGTTTAAATCATCATAGAATCGAGGAACCTCCGAATGGAAAAAATAAACACAGCGATAATCGGGCTCGGAAACCGCGGCTACAGCATCCTCAAGTCGGTTCTGCTCCGAATCGATCTTGTAAACGTCACTGTTGTCTGCGACGTCTATCAGGACAGAGTGGACCGGGCGCGGAATATCGTCGTCGAGAGGGCGGGGTACGCTCCCTACGGAACCACCGACGCGCACGAGGCGATCGCGAGACCCGACGTCGACGCGGTCATCATAACAGCCGGATGGGAGGCGCACGTGCCGCTGGCGGTCGAGTGCATGAAGGCGGGCAAGCCCTGCGGATTCGAGGTCGGAGGGGCGTATACCGTCGATGACTGCTTCGAACTGGTCAGGGTTCAGGAAGAGACCGGCGTCCCGGTGATGATGATGGAGAACTGCTGCTACAACGCCGAGGAGCTGGCGGTGACGGCGATGGTCAGAGACGGACTGTTCGGACGCCTCGTGCACTGCTCGGGTTCCTACGGACACGATCTGCGCTACGAGATCGGTTTCGGAGATATCAACAGGCATTACCGTCTGCGCAACTATATGAACCGCAACTGCGAGAACTACCCGACCCACGAGCTCGGCCCGCTCGCCAAGATACTGAATATCGGACGCGGTAACCGGATGGTCAGTCTCGTTTCGCTGTCGTCCGATTCCTTCGGCATGGCCGAATATACCGAATCGAGAGAGGAACTCGCCTATCTGCGCGGCAAAAAGTGGGCTCAGGGGGATATTTTCCACACGCTCATCAAATGCGAGAACGGCGAGAGCATCATGCTCAAGCTCGATACCACGCTCCCGCGCTTCTACAGCCGCGAGCTGCAGATCCGCGGAACGCGGGGCCTTTACGATATGAACTCGGACATCGTCTATATCGACGGAGACGCCGAGAAGGAGTACTGGACGCCGCATCTGTCGGTCGGCGCCTACGCCGGCTCGATGCACGCGAAATACTTTGACAAATATCTTCCGCGCCTCTGGAAGGACATCACCCCCGAGGAGAAGAAGGCCGGACACGGCGGGATGGACTATCTCATCTACCGCGACTTTTTCCGGGCTCTGGCGAACGGTACCGAGCTTCCGCTCGACGTTTACGACGCCGCGGCGTGGATGTCGGTCACCTGCCTGTCCGCGCAGTCTATCGAAGAGGGACGCGTAATCGAAATACCCGATTTCACTCACGGACTTTACAAAACCCGTCCGTCCCGTGACGTCACCGAACTCTGCTGACGGAGGTCTTATTTATGAAACTTATCTGGTTCAAAGTAAAATACAACAGCTTTGCCGGCGGCTCGCTGTCGGACGAGCCCGAGACGGTCACCGACCGTTACGAAGAGGGAATAAGCGAGGCGGTGCTCTCGCTGCCCGACTCCTATTCGGAGGAGGGATGTGCGGTTCCGCTCATCTTCTGCGCCCACGGCTCGGGAGGACGCGTCTGCGAGGCGGAGGACGCCCGCGGCGGCTTGAAGTATCTCGGCGAGGGCATCCTTTCGAGATACGCCGCGTTCGACATCCACGGGACGCGTCCCGACGGCCGCTCCTA
Organism: Clostridia bacterium; assembly: GCA_017959485.1. The sequence continues at coordinate 9,678 of JAGDAM010000298.1, read as the reverse complement.
CGGCAACCGCCGCTACTGCGAGGCGGTCAACCGCGCTTACGAGACGATCGTTTCGGAATACAACGTCGAGCGCCGGCTCTTCGTTTCGGGCGCCTCGATGGGCGGCATCTGCGCGCTCAATTTCGTGAATCTTTTTCCGAACATCGTAAAAGCGATAGGACTCTTCTATCCCCGCACCAATCTGCACGGGGAGTTTCTCGGCTCCAAGCTCGAGCACGGTTCCTTCGACGCGATCCGCGATGCTAAAAAGGATTTTTGGCTGCGCGAGGTGATAGCCGATCAGTACGGCTTTTCTCAGACGGTCTTCTTTGAAAAAGAAAAAACCGCCGGCCTCGATCCCTGGAACAACCGGACGGTGGTAATAGACGGAAAAAGATATTCCGAGCTGCCCTGCCCGATAAAGATCTGGCACGGAGACGCCGACGTTTCGGTGGAATACCGCTTTTCAGCCGAATATATCGCGGCTCTGCGCCGCCGCGGGTGCTATGCCGAACTGCGCCGCCTGCGCGGCCGCGGACACAAGATCAACTCCGTCATGCAGGAGGAACTCGGACTCTGGTTCGACAGATTTGCCAGATGAACGGCGGGACTCTTTCGGGCACGTTCGTGGTCGACGGCCACTGCGACAGCATATCCGGCCTAAAAAAAGGCAGGCCTCTTATAAACGCCTATAATTTCAGTTCGGAACGCCCTCAGCTGCAGTTCGTCGCTCTTTTCTGCGGAGGTCCGGGACAGACGCCCGACGACGCCTACCGGCTCGCAAAGCGTTATCTTTCTCTGTTTGCAGACGAGGCGGCGGGGAACCGGGACCTTTTCTCCCCGGTGACCGATTTTTCCGGAATAGAACGGACGCTTTCGTCCGGACGGCACGCCGCGCTCCTGACCGAGGAGGGCGGGTCCTGCGTCCGTTCGGTCGAAGATCTGCGCGAGTTTTACGACGCCGGCATACGCGTCTTCGGGCTTGCCTGGCTGTCGAACGCGCTCGCAAAGAGCAACCGGATCGCGGAGGGCGAGGAGGACACCGGCCTGTCCGGGTTCGGCAGGGAAATCATCGCCGAGGGAAACCGGCTCGGCATGATATTTGACGTTTCGCATCTGTCGGACAGGTCCTTTTGGGACGTTATGGAGCTGTCGGCAAAGCCGCCGGTCGCGACTCATTCAAACTTCCGCGCGCTTTGTCCGCATTCGCGCAATCTGACCGGCGAAATGGCAAAAGCTCTCGTCGACCGCGGCGGCGTGATTGGACTTAATCTTTATCCTCCTTTTATTTCTGAGGATGAAAATGATCGTACCGTCGACGGGCTGTTCCGGCATCTGCGCCACGCGATCGACCTTCTCGGCGAGGACTCGGTCGGCTTCGGCTGCGATATCGACGGTGTTGACGGCTGGTATCCCGAGCCGCTCGACGAATCATCATCGATACACGACCTGCTGATCGGCGAGATGCTCCGCGCGGGTTTTTCCGACAGCGTAGTCGAAAAGGTCGCGTGGCGGAACTGGTACGAATACTTAAGAAAAGCGCTTTAGAGGACGTCATGTTTTACAAAAGAATTATAATAATCCTGCTAACAGCTCTTATGCTGCTTTGCTTCACGCTTTTTTCTTGTAAGCAAAACAATCCCGGAGTTTTTCTTGATTCATATGATCAGCTCGTTCAGGAATATACGACCGTTCATCCGATTCAATTCTTAGAATACGGACCGCACGTCGGCTTCAGGAGAAGCCTTCCGGTGAAAAACATACCGCATATCACTTATGAGGCTCTCACCGAAGGCAGTGATGAATATGAGCGAACGGTTTTGATAGTGAACGATGAGAACGGAAGAATCGGGATTACAGACGAAGAACTGGACGTGATTATGGAGATGGTCAAGTCCGGAAAACTCGATTTCTTCTATATCGGCACCGTAAAGCAGGATGCGATAAAAGCTTACGACGTCCCGAACCCCGACGAGCAAGAGGTTTTGATTGTCGGAGAACAGCCGAGATCGCTTGCCATCGCGTTTTGCCGGTTTCGCGATATTCCTGTTTTTATCGATAACGTCTGGACGGAATATGATGTTGAACAATCCGGACAATTTGCCGCCGAGAATCTGCAGCTCGTGATTTTGGACCAACTCGACTACTACGTTAATGAAGGTCATTAAAACTGAGTTGCAATACCCGCGAATGAATTCAACCCCGGCTATTCCGCTGCGAGTCGGTCGTCTGCGGAAAGAAAAAAACTGAATAATGAAAAAAGTTCCCCGAAATGCTTGCAACTTGGGGAACTTTTTTATGAAATTTTAGCTGAAAAGTTCCCTACATGCAGGGAACGCATAAGAATTCGGCAACTATAGGATAATCGGTGTCAAAGATGCCAAGAACCGCAAATACAATTTGCAATTTGCCATTTGCCATTTGCAATTATCCTCACGCTTCCGGCCGTTTTCTCTTCCACGTTCCGCTTCCGGCGAGGCAGGCAACGGCCGCGACGACGCCGCAGGCGACCCACGCGACAACCGAGCAGGTCCACCCGAAACCGTCTGCGAGTCTGCCGTAAAGCACCGTAAAGCCGGACGAACCGATGAATACCGTGCAGTTCAGCAGGCCGGACACGGCGGTCGAGAGTCCCATGCGGCTGAAATGATAGGTCGTATAGGTCATCAGCATCGTGTTGACTCCCCACATGCAGGAGGCCGAAACGGCGAGCATCGCGACGGTCAGCGCGGTGCCTGCTCCGGTAAGTATCAGCGCGTTTGCCGCCGCCGAGATTGCCATTAGAAGCGCTATCGTTTTGCACTCGTTGTCAAAGAAGCGCCGGTTGACGAAGGCGGCGAAATATGGCCCCGTAACGCTGAACGCCGGGATGAGAGTCGACACAAGCGCGGCGGAGGAATCGGACATACCGTGCCTCTGCGAGAGAAACTTCGGCACCCAGGACAGCACGGCTTCCTTCAGCGTCCCGTTGAAGAAGGACGCGACGATCATTATTCCGAGGCCGAAGGCGAATATCATCGCGGGCGTCATCTTCGGGGCTTTTCCGCTGTTTTCCTCGGCGATCGCGCTTCTGCCCTCGGCGTCGCGCTCGGATATCGTCGCGCCGATCGCTTTCATATAGACTGAAAGCAGTATTCCTCCCGCGCAGAGAAGTCCGCCGCTGAGCACGAACACCTGCTTCCAGCTGCCGAACCTAAGCATTATAAATGAGATAAGGTAGCAGATAATGCTGCCGATCGGGATCGACGGCGAGATTGAAGCCGCAGAGCGTTCGCGCTCGTCTTTGGTCATCCAGAGGGTGAATATCCTGATGACCGACGGCCAGAGCATCGAGCAGAAGAAGCCGTTGGCCGCCCACAGGACGATATATACCGCGGTGTTTCCGCCGGCGGCTATCATAAGCAGGTTGCACAGTCCGGAACCGATAAGCCCGGTTGGAATCATCAGTTTCGGCGACAGTTTCATCGCGACGAATCCGTTTATCAGCTGTCCCGAGCCGTAGCAGATGAGATAGGCGGACGAAATCAGCCCGTCCGCTCCGGCGGCGAGCAGACCTTCCCCGGCCATCGCGGATATGCAGGAGGCAAACGTGTTGCGCCCGAAATATGAAACGGTATACGCGATAAACGCGAGGAGGAAGAGGGAGAGTCCCTCTCTTTTTCTTGTATTCAACGCTGTTTTCCTTTTATCAGATATTGCCGTAACAATTATATCACAAAGAGGCCTGACGGGCAATCCCTGTTGACTTTTTCGGGGAATAAATGATATAATATTCTTGAAAATAGCCATCCTGACCGGAGGATTACCGCATGAAAAAAAAGATAATCTGCGCGGCGCTCGCCGCTCTTTTGATTCTGCCGATTTTGTTTGCGGCCGGCTGTTCGGACCGGAAGACCCCTGAGGAAACGACCGGGGAGGATTCCACCGCGGAGGTGCAGACCGGAGTTCCCGAAGGATCGGATGAAAAGCTGACGGTCGGCGACCTCGCGAAATTCGTTCTCGTCAGACCCGACAGGGCGGGCGACGGGCTTGTGGACGACGCCACGATGCTTTACAAAAAGCTTCAGAGGTTCGCGCCCGATATGCAGATAAAATCCGATTTTTACAAAGAGGGAATCCCGCTGCTTGCACGTGCGGAGTACGAGATACTGGTCGGACTCACCGAAAGAGAGGAGAGCGCCTCATTTACGGCGGATATGCGCGCCGAGGATTACGGATACGCTCTTGTGGGAAAGAAACTCGTTATCGCCGGAACGACCGAAGAGGCGACTTCGAAAGCGATAACCGCGTTTATCGTAAACGTCATCGCCAAGGCGGACGCGTCGGATCCCTCCTCCGTCTTCTTCGACGGCGCAAATTCGACCCTCGTGAGGGCGAAATACGCTGTTGATAAGCTGTCTGTCGCCGGAGTCCCGGTGCAGGAGTTCCGCGTGATTTATCCCTACGCGTACGGGACTTCGGGTAAGGTGATTGCCGAACTTTTCGCCGACAAGGTTCGGGAGGCGACCGGGTATATTCTCGAAGTTGCCACCGACCGCGCCGCGGGCGAGCCCTCGGCGCATGAAATCCTGATCGGTGAAACCGACCGGGGAAGAGGATCCGCGGACGATCCCGGCGCGGACGGAGCGGTTATATCCTTTGAAAACGGGAGCCTGCGCGTCTGGGCATCCGATAAGGGAGCCGTCTCGCACGCGCTGATTTCGCTCGTGTCGGAATTCTCCGAAGTCAGGACCGACGAGCTGTCGATCGCGGGCGGCGAGGCAAAAGTTATCAAATACGAAGCATCCGAGCTGACCGCCATGTCCTTCAACGTACTCGTATCCCAAAAGACCTCGGAAAGAGACGCGCGCGTCATCAAGATGGTGCTAAGCTATCTGCCCGACACCGTGGGCTTCCAGGAGGCGAGCCCCGCGTGGATGGCCACGCTGAGTTCCGGACTGTCGAGCGATTACGCCTGGGTCGGTGAGGGACGCGAGGGCGGATCGAAGGGCGAATACAACCCGATCTTCTACAGAAAAGACAAATTCAATCTCATATCGAGCGGGACGAAGTGGCTGTCGGACACTCCGGACGTCGTGTCGAAGTATTCCGACTCCAACTGCTACCGTATCTACACCTACGCGCTGCTTGAAAAAAAGGACGACGGCACCAGGATTATGGTCGTAAACACCCATCTCGACCACGTCGGAGAGTCGGCGCGCAGAAACCAGGCGGCGGTTCTCGCGAAATTCCTGTCGAAAAACGCGCTGTACCCGATTATTTTGACCGGAGATTTCAATACGACGGAGGATTCAGCGGCGTATTCGACGGTTATCGGAGGCGGCGTCAGCGACTCGAGAAGGATCGCCTCGACCGCCGAGCCGGGCGCGACCTACACGAATTACGGGGCTTCCAGCAAGGTTATCGACTTTATCTTCGTCAGCCCGGTCTTCACGCAGGTCGGATTTTACCGCGTCTGCAACGAGATGATAGACGGGAACTGGCCGAGCGACCATCACCCGGTATTTATCAGATATACGGTGGCAGGATAACAAAAATCTTGAATAAAATAGCCGATTATGATATAATATTTAAGTGTTTTTGATAAATCTTATCGAAAATATATATCATTTTCGCCGTCCGGGGGACGGCTGATCGGAGACATTTCCCGAATGAAGATCAGGAGAGACGACTTAAGAAACGTCGCGATAATCGCACACGTCGACCACGGAAAGACTACGCTTGTCGACGAAATGCTGAAACAGGGCGGAATCTTTCGCGAGAATCAGGAAACTGTTACCTGCGTGATGGACTCGGGAGACATCGAGCGCGAGCGCGGGATAACAATCCTCGCCAAGAATACCGCCGTCCATTATAAGAACACAAAGATAAACATAGTCGACACTCCCGGCCACGCCGATTTCGGCGGAGAGGTCGAGCGCGTCCTCAAGATGGTCAACGGAGTTCTTCTCCTCGTCGACGCCGCGGAGGGGCCGATGCCGCAGACTCGTTTCGTGCTGCAGCGCGCCCTCGAGCTCAATCATCCGATAATCGTCGTGATCAACAAGATCGACAAGCCCGACGCGCGGATCTACGAGGTCATCGACGAGGTGCTTGAACTGCTCATCGATCTCAACGCGACCGACGAGCAGCTCGACAGCCCGATGCTCTTCTGCTCGGGCAGGGCCGGTACGGCTTCGCTCTCGCCCGACGAGCCGGGCGTCGATCTCAAGCCGCTCTTCGACACGATCCTCGATTACATCCCCGCTCCCGAAGGAGACGACGAGGGCGACTTCCAGATGCTCGTGTCGAGCATAGACTACAACGACTACGTCGGCAGAATCGGTATCGGACGGATCGAGCGCGGCACGCTGCGCCAGAACCAGGAGATTATGATCTGCAACTACCACTCGGGCGCCGCGCCGAGACGCGCCAAGGCCGTCTCGCTCTATCAGATAGACGGTCTGCAGCGCATACAGGTCGAAACAGCGCGGATGGGCGACATAATCGCCTTCTCTGGCGCCGGAGACATCAATATCGGCGACACCATCACCTGCCTTTCCAATCCCGAGCCGCTTGAATTCGTAAAGGTGAGCGAACCCACCCTCGAGATGACTTTCTCGGTCAACGACAGCCCGTTCGCGGGCAGAGAGGGGAAGTACGTCACCTCGCGCCAGATCCGCGACCGGCTCTACCGCGAGCTCCTCAAGGACGTCTCGCTCAGGGTTCGCGACGGTGACACAACCGACAACTTCCTCGTGTCGGGGCGCGGCGAGATGCATCTTTCGATTCTCATCGAAACCATGAGGAGAGAAGGATACGAGGTCTGCTGCTCGACGCCGCGCGTCATCTTCAAGGAGATAGACGGAGTGAAATGCGAGCCGATCGAGCGTGTCACAATCGACGTGCCCGCCGAATACGTCGGATCGGTCATTGAAAAGCTGGGACAGCGCCGCGGCGAGCTTGTCGAAATGAGCAACCACGGTTCGCGCACCCGACTCGAGTACCGCATCCCGACGCGCTGCCTCATCGGCTACAGGTCGAAATTTATGACCGATACCCGCGGAGAGGGTATACTCAACACGATCTTCGATTCTTTCGAACCGTACAAGGGAGAAGTTCAGACGAGGTTCACGGGCTCGCTCGTCGCGAGCGAGGAGGGCGTCACGACTTCATACGGACTATACAACTGCCAGGACAGAGGACGGATGTTCGTCACCGTCGGCGTCCCGGTTTACGAGGGACAGGTCGTCGGAGAATGCCCGAAGGCCGAGGACATCACGCTCAATCCCTGCAAGGAAAAGCATCTGACCGCAGTCCGTTCGACGGGAGCCGACGAAAAGCTGCTCCTGACTCCGCCGGTCATCTTCAGTTTGGAGGAGGCGATCGAGTTCATCGCCGACGACGAGCTGATCGAGGTCACACCGAAGAGCATACGCCTGCGCAAGCGGATTCTCAATACCGAGAACCGCCTCAAGTGGCAGGCGAGAAACAAGAAGAAAATCTGAAACGGAAAAATAGACAAATCCGGCTGTCCGATCCTGTGGGAACGGGCAGCCGGTTCGGTTATTCTGTTATGAAGGATATCAGTAGTATCTCGCCCTGAGCTTCTTTCTTACGAAGAGAGCGATTCCGCCGGCGGCGATGACTGCCACGAGCACGAGAGCGATCAGGTTCGTCGGGTCCGAATCCTCTTCGTCGGTCGTGATCTTCAGCCGGCTCCAGATGTTGTTCATATAGAGATTGGTCTCGGGATCGAGCATCCGGTAGCAGTATTTGTCGTACTGCTCCTTGAAGTTCACTCCCTCGGGGTAGAGTATCTGCATCGCGTCCTCGTGGACGTCAGCCATATATTCCGCGTACTCTTCGCTTTCGGTCACCAGCAGGTTCGGGCTGGCGTAGCAGATGGTCTCGGCGTTGGCTACCGCAGCCTCCTCGGAAAGCATAAAGTTGATGAACAGGTTGGCTATCCGGTAGGTGTCGGCGTCACGTCCGGGATTCTTCGGGATGCACATCGCGTCGATGAAGAAGTTGGTCGCCTCGGGCTGAATAAAGGCGAGATCCTCGTTGTTCTCGTACATGAAGAGGAAGTCTCCCGCGTAATAGGAGGCGACGTAGGCCTCTCCGCTCTCCATCTTGTTGTAGATCTCGTCCATAACGTAGGACTGAATCAGCGGCTTCTGGGCGGCAAGCCGTTCGAAGGCGCGGTCCCAGTCGGCGTGCGACGTCGTGTTGACGTCGATTCCGAGTTCGTACATAACGTTTCCGAAGGCGTCGCGCGGGTTGTTGATCTGGAGTATCTTGCCCGAGTATTTCGGATTGCTCATCAGCTCCCAGCCGGTTGCGTCCGCCTCGTCCACCTTCGCGCTGTTGTAGATTATTCCGATGACTCCGTAGGTGTACGGGACCGAATACCTGCTGTCGGGATCGTAAAAGAGTCCCTTGAAATCGTCCGAGATGTTCTCATAGTTGCCGATAAGCGAGAAGTCGAGCTCCTCGAGCATTCCCTCGTCGCGGAGCTTCGCGATCATATAGTCGGAGGGAATTATTACGTCGTATTCGGCGGCTCCGCTCGAGAGTTTGTTGTAGAGGTCCTCGTTTGACGCGTAGGTCGTGTAGTTGACCTTGACCTTTTCGCCGTAGGTCTCGAAATACCAGTCTTCAAACCCCTCGATGACGTCAAAGCTGTCGTCCGAGCCGTCCGAGATGTATTCGCCCCAGTTGTATACGTTGAGCGTCTTCTCTACGGGAGGCGGAACGAGGAGGAAGAGCACTACCGAGACGAGCGTTATCACCGCGAGCGCCGAGGAGATGGCGACTATCACGCCTTTTTTGTGGCGGCGCAGCTTCTCCGCGAGCAGTCCGCGGTCGCGTCCCTCTCCGCCGGTCAGATTCGAGACGAGCAGGAGGACAAATATTACGACGAACACGATCGAGCAGATTGCGTTCATGTCGGGAGTGACCTCGCGCTTTGTCATCGAGTAGATGAGTATCGGCAGGGTCTGGAAGGAGCTGCCGATCGTGAAGTTCGAGATGACAAAGTCGTCGAGAGAGAGGGTGAACGCCATGACGGCGCCCGACAGGATGCCCGGCAGGATCGAGGGAAGCTCTACCTTGAAGAAGGCGTTCGCGGGAGTTCCGCCGAGGTCGAGAGCCGCCTCGGTCAGACTCGGATCCATCTGGCGCAGCTTCGGGAGAACCGAGAGGATTACGTAGGGCAGGTTGAAGGTAATGTGAGCGATAAGAAGCGTCCCGAAACCGAGTATCGAGTGCGACATCCCGAATATCACCTGTGTGAAGGCGAAGAGGAGCAGCATCGAGATACCGGTCACGATATCCGGGTTCATCATCGGGATGTTGGTCACCGCGGTCACGGTGTTCTTCAGCGCCCGGTTGCGCATATAGTGTATACCGTATGCGGCGAGCGTTCCGATGACGGTGGAAATCAGCGCCGACAGAACGGCGATGATCAGCGAATACTTGAGCGCCTCGAAGGCCTTGCCCGACGAGAAGAGCTCGCGGTACCAGCGGAGCGAGAAGCCGGTGAAGTTGGTCATGCTCTTCGAATCGTTGAAGGAGAAGAGTATCATAACCGCGATCGGCAGATAGAGCAGGAAATAGATTATTCCGGTATAGAGTCCGGAAGAGAAGGAGATGCCGCGCTTTCCGTTCTTTTTCATATCACGACGCCTCCTTTGTCCGAACTCCGGTCAAAGCGGT
>JAGDAM010000297.1 GCA_017959485.1 Clostridia bacterium | reverse complement strand
CCATCCGCATGGTGACGGGGCTTCCGGCGGTCTCGTACACGCATCCGTATCCGGCTCCCCCGGTGTAGGCGAGCGCCTCGTCTTTCCAGCCCTCCCGGGCCGGATTGAAGACGGCGTCGGCTCCGAGGCGGCGGGCAAGATCAAGCCGCTCTTCGACGATATCGAACACGGCTACGCGGCGCGCGCCGAAAATACGCGACCACTGCGCGGCGAACATGCCGATCGTTCCGCCGCCGCAGATCGCGGTAAACTCGCCCGGCTCCGCCCGGTTAAGCAGCACTCCGTGCAGCGACACCGTCGCCGGCTCGAACATCGCCGCCTGCTCGAACGGTACCGACGGAGAATACCGTACGGCGTTCGCGGCGGGCAGCACGACGTATTCCGCGAAGCTTCCCTGCTCTCTCGAGCCGATGAAGGAATAATGCTTGCAGAGCGAATAGTTGCCGCGGGCACAGTTGGGACACCTCATGCAGGGCTTGAGCGGAGCTCCCGACACGGTATCTCCGACCGAGAGTCCGGAAACTCCCTCTCCGAGCGCGGCGACCGTCCCCGAAAACTCGTGTCCGAGAACTATCGGGAAAAAGTGCGCTCCGTCGCCGAGAACGCGCGGAATATCCGAACCGCAGATTCCGGCTGCGCGGATGCGCACGAGCACTTCGCCCGGCCCCGGTTCGGGCCGCGGAATCAGCTCGCATCTTATATCGTTTCTGCCGTGCAGCACGGCGGCTTTCATCATTTCGGGCATTGTCATTCCTCCTCGCAGGCGGCGCGTCTCGACAGGATATCGCGGAAGAATCCGGGATCGAATTTCGCCTCTCTGCCGTAGGTGTAAAGACCGTTCATCTCCTGTTCGACGTCGGTCAGCTGCGTGTAGCAGAGTCCGCCTATACCGGGGTTTTCAAGCAGCGCGAGAGTCAGGCCCTTCCACCTCTCGAGGAACTCTTCGCCGGTCTTCGGGGCGTTGCCGTATCCCCAGCCGGCCGCGTCTTCCGGCGCCCATCTGATTCCGCCGTACTCGCTGACGAAGGTCGAAAAAATCGGGAAGGGATTGTGTCTCGGATCGGCCGGCACGCCTTCCTTCAGCTGCGCCTCGTAGCGCGCGCGGAAGACCTCCGGGTTCTGTTCGTAATCGTGATTGTCGAGTACGTCGGATACTCCTTCGACGTGGTTCCAGCCCGACGTGTCGATATACGCGCGGGTCGGATCGAATGAGCGGGTGACGTCGGCGAGCGCCCTGACAAATCCCTGGTCCTGATCCCGCTGGGTCTCGTTGAGAGGACACCAGCCGACTATCGCCGGGTGGTTGAAATCGCGCACGAGGCACTCGGTCCACTCGGGGATGAAATTCGCCCAGGCGCCGGGGTCGGCGGCGTTCATCACCCAGTTCGCGTGCTCGCCCCAGACGATATAGCCGTGCAGATCGCACCAGAAAAGGAAGCGCGGCTCGAATATCTTCTGATGCAGCCGGGCTCCGTTGAAGCCGCAGGCCGTCGAGCGGAGAACGTCGCCCTCGAGCTCTCGGTCATCGGGAGCCGTATAGACGCCGTCGGGATAGAACCCCTGATCGAGCACCAGCCGCTGAAAGACTCTTTTGCCGTTGATATACAGAAACCCGTCCTTCACGGCGACCGACCGCATGCCGAAATAGCTGTGAACCGTGTCGCCGCCGAGCGACAGGTCGATATCGTAAAGGCGCCCCTCTCCCGGCTCCCAAAGATGAAGCTCCGACAGAGGAAGAGTCAGAACCGCGGCGCCGCCGCTCACAAAGGCCGAGGCGGTCCCCACCGTCCGGCCCTCGTAAACGGCGAGAACGGCCAGTTCGGCGCCGTCGGGAGCGTCGCAGAAGGCGGTAATACCGAGTTTGCCTCCCGTGACGTCGGGATAAAACTTAAAGGATTTTATATATTCTTTCGGAACGCGCTCGAGGATGACGGTCTGCCAGATACCGGTCGTCCTGGTATATGAACAGCCGTGCGAGGCGTATCTGTCAGACTGCTTGCCGGCGGCCTGGCGGTGAGAACGAAGATCGTCCTCGGCGAGAATCGTGATCAGATTCTCTCCCGCAGTCAGGGCTTTCGTTATTTCAAACGAAAAGGAGACGTATCCGCCGCGGTGAACGCCGCAGAGTTTACCGTTAACCCAGACGCTCGTCTGCCAGTCGCAGGCGCCGATACGGATAAACACGCGGCCGTCCCCGTCCTTCCAGCCTTCGGGCAGAAGGATTTTCTTCCGGTACCAGACGGCGTCGCAGAAATCGGTGTGACCGAGCCCCGACAGCGAAGATTCCCGGCAGAAGGGCACGTTTATTTTCAGCGGGAACAGCTTGTCCGGCGCGTCCGGCGAGCTCATCCCGCGCGCTCTTCCGCTTTTTGAATAATCCTCGGCAAACTCCCATTCGCCGTTGAGATTTATCCAGTCGTCGCGCCTCATATCGGGACGCGGATATTCGTTTCTCATCATTTTTCTCCGTTATTGCACAATTCGCCTGTCCGCGCGGAAGGCGCGGACAGGCGAGAATAATATAATTATTGCCTTTATTCGGCTTTGTCCAGAATATTCTTGACGACTTTCTTCAGTTTGCTGTCAAGCGTGGACTTTACCTTGAGCATCTGAGCGCCCCACTGAGCGTTGACGGCGGCGGCCTTGCTCGGGGTCTCGGACATATAATCAAGGTCGTTCGAGAAGATACGGCCGAGGTCGAAATCAATGGTATTGTGGATGATGTCGAACATTCTTACCGAATCGCCCTTGCTCTCGGTCGTGTATCTGTACTTCATATTCGTCTCGAAGAGGGCGGGAGTGGTAAGACGATAGCCGTAGCTGGCCATGCACTCGATGACGGCGGTCGCGCGCTCGAATCCGCTGTCGTCAACCGGATTGGTCTCGATTCCCCAGAGGGTGAAGGGGTTGCCGACGACGGTGATGTATTCGGGCTGGTCAAGATCGTAAAGCGGAGTGGGCAGCACGCCGTACGCCCAGGCCACGCCGTTGAGGTTGTGTTCGGCATTGGCTTTGTATCCGTCTGCGGCGTAAACACGGTTCTGCATAAAGAGAGTGTTGCCGTCCGCGAAGGAGAAGGCGTAGTCGCTTCCTACGAAGCAGGACTCGGTTGCGAGCCAGGCGCCGAGCTTGTCCTCAAGGTCGACCGCCTTCTGGCTGACGTAATCGGGGGAGATAATGAGAGTCTTTTCGGGATCCTGTTCAACGAGGCGCAGTCCCGAACCGGTGTAGAAGGCGTCGAGTCCGTAGTTGACCGAAACGAATCCGAAAGCGTCGAGATTGTCCTTCTTGCCGTCCTGGTTGAGATCCTGGTGAACGTTGGAGGACAGTTCAATCGGTTTATCGATGGTCCAGTGCTTGCTGTCGACCAGCGGGATCGGGTCTTCAAGGTTGAGCGACTCGAGCAGCTCGATGTTGTAGTACACGCAGTACATAAAGTGAAGCACGTTGGTCGAGATGTCACCCGAGACCGAATAAATCTTGCCGTTTATCTCAACGGTGTCGACCAGTCTCTTGGGCCACCAGGGCTGCGAGAAGTTGAGATGCGAATTGTCGATCGCCTTCAGATTTTTGAGCAGTCCGCGGACGATAAGCATGGCCGACGTCCTGGAGTAGGTGGCGATGATGTCGAAGTAGGTTCCGCCCGCAAAGGTGGTTTCGACGTACTGGGTGAACGCGGCGCGGTCGGTGTTGTCGCCGTCCTTGCCGGTCCATTCAAGCGTAACCTTGAGACGCTCCTCGGTTCTTACGTTTCTGTTGTAGATGGCTGAATTGATGAGCGAACCGTTGTTCTCTTCCTCGGTGATTTCAAACTCGGGTCTTTCCGAGTCGGACCAGAAGAGGATAGACACCGTTTCGTTTTCAAAATCGAGGTTGGGATCGAGATCGTCCAGTTTGTATCCCTGGGGATCGAGTCCGTTGGACGTCGTCACTTCCGCCTCGCTGCCCTCACCGGTCTGAGCTACGGGTTCGGTTTCCTTCTGGGTATCCTCTGAGATCCCGTTGGCGCAGGCGGCAAAAGACAGAATCATAATGGCGGCTATGAGCAGCGAAAGGATTTTCGCGAGTGCTTTCATTACCTGTTCTCCTCCGTAAATGGATAGTAATTTGCTTCATTATATTGTTTTTTCCGCGGTTTGTCAAGCTTTTTTTGACGGCTTCCCGAAGAAGAAAGTAAAATTGGATGAAAAGTATTTACAATTTCAAATGAAAGTGATATAATTATGCTGTCGCTGACCCGGTCGCGGACTATCGGCCGTAAGGTTTTCACCCGACGCGGGCTGAGTCAGCGCAAAAATTCCATCATGAGGTGAAAGAGCATGACAAAGGAAGAAAAGCAGGCGATCATTTCCGAGTACGCCACCGCCGAAGGCGACACCGGCTCCCCGGAAGTACAGATCGCGATCCTGACCAACAGGATCAATTCTCTCAACGAGCACCTTAAGCAGAACCCGAACGACAACCACAGCCGCCGCGGACTGCTCAAGATGGTCGGACGCAGAAGAAATCTGCTCAAGTATCTGATGAAGGTCGACATCGAGCGCTACCGTTCGATCATTCAGAGACTCGATATCAGAAAGTAAAAAAGACGGGCGGGAGGGGCGAAACCGTTTCCTCCCGCCCCGTTCAATTCCGAAACAATCCGGCGGAAGATCAGCATTTAACGGTTTGCCCGTCGCGGGAAACCGTGCCGGCGGACACGCCGTTAAGTGCTAAGCTTCCGCGGATAATATAATAATTCACGGAGGTACAGCAATGTACGAAGTAACAAGCAAACCTATGGTCTTTGACAAACACCGCGAGTTCAGATACACCTTCGCCGGCAGACCGCTGACTGTCGAAACCGGAATGATGTGCGGACTCGCCAACGGATCCTGCCTCGTCAGATACGGCGACACCGTCGTTCTCTGCAACGCCACGGCTTCGAAGGAACCCCGCGAGGGCATCGATTTCCTTCCCCTCTCGGTCGATTTCGAAGAAAAAATGTACGCATCGGGCAAGATTCCGGGCGGCTATTTCAAGCGCGAAGGCAAACCGTCCGAAAAGGCGATCCTCTCCTCCCGCGTCATCGACCGTCCCATCCGTCCGCTCTTCCCGAAGGATCTGCGCAACGACGTGTCTCTCGTACTGACGGTCATGTCCTACGATCCCGACTGCTCTCCCGAAGTCGCCGCCATGCTCGGCGCCTCGATCGCCCTCTCGATCTCGGACATTCCGTGGAACGGACCTGTCGCCAGCGTTGAAGTCGGCATGGTCGACGGCAAGCTCATCGTCAACCCGACCGAGGAACAGTCGAAGAAATCCGACCTCGCTCTCACCGTCGCGGCCTCGAGCGAAAAAGTGGTCATGATCGAAGCAGGCGCGCGCGAAGTGTCCGACGAGGATATGTACAACGCGATTATGCTCGGCCACCGCGAGATCCGCGACCTGCTCGTTTTCGTCAACGCCATCGTCGACGAGATCGGCAAGCCGAAGTTCGAATTCCCGTCGGGCGAACTCGATCACGACATGTTCGACAAGGTCTTCGCCTTCTGCGAAAACGATCTTATGAACGCCCTCGACACCGACGACAAGAACGTCCGCGACGCCCGCATGCTCCCGATAAAGCAGGCCGTCATCGAAAAGTTCTCGGAAGAGTACCCGACGATCGCCGATCAGTGGGCCGAACTCGAGTACAAGCTCCAGAAGAAGGTCGTCCGCCGCTGGCTGCTCCGCGACAAGAAGAGAGTCGACGGCCGCGCGATGAACGAACTCCGTCCGCTCGACGCGCGCGTCGGCCTCCTTCCGAGAGTTCACGGCAGCGGAATGTTCACCAGAGGCCAGACTCAGGCCCTGACTGTCGCCACGCTCGGCACCCTCGCCGAGGCCCAGATGCTCGACGGAATCGACAATGAGGATTCCAAGAGATATATGCATCACTACAATATGCCCGGCTACTCCACCGGCGAGGCAAAGCCGATGCGCAGCCCCGGCAGACGCGAGATCGGCCACGGCGCTCTCGCCGAGAGAGCTCTCGTTCCGGTCCTCCCCTCCGAGGATGAGTTCCCCTACGCAATCCGTCTCGTTTCCGAGATTCTCTCCTCCAACGGCTCGACCTCTCAGGCCTCGATCTGCGGATCGACCCT
>JAGDAM010000296.1 GCA_017959485.1 Clostridia bacterium | reverse complement strand
TATTTCTCCGCCTCGCGCGACGCGCTTTTCGCGTCGTGGGTGGAGAGATTCTTTGCCGCGTGCGCTATCGCCTCGAGGTTCTCTTTTGTCAGTTGCGCGAAACAGTCGCCCTCCGCGGAACTGATATAGATTCTTCCCTCTTCGATATAAAACGCGGCTCCGGGAGTCAGCGCCTGCCGGACGTCCCCGGTTTCGGGAGTGCGGGACACGTATCCCGGTATTCTTTTTGTCAGTCCGAATTTTCTCATAAACTCGGAGAACTCGAGCTCGGTAAAGAGAGCGTACGCCTCCGCCGGATCGATATCCGGCTCACGCAGTTCGGAGACCGGCGGCACGTCGACGTTCGTCACGATAGTCGCGAGTTCGCGGGACATGATCGCGGAATCGCGTCCGGCGAGAATTTTGTCCCTCGTTCCGGGCTTGATCCTCGCGTCCGCGGCGGAAGCCGCCTCGATGACCGCGTCGAGCGAACCGAATTCGGAAATCAGTGAAAAAGCTCCTTTTTCTCCGATTCCGGGAATCCCGGGAATATTGTCCGACTGATCCCCCATCATCGCCTTGACGTCGACGAAACGGTCAGGAGTCACGCCGTAGCGTTCAAAGAACGCCTGTTCGTCGATAAGCGGAGAGTCTCCCGTCGAGGCGAGCAGAACCGATACCGAGCCGTTTATCAGCTGAAGCGAATCCCGGTCGCCTGTCAGGAGAATAACCTTCATCCCGGCTTCCTTTCCGAGGCGGGCGTAGGTTCCGAGCACGTCGTCGGCCTCGAAGCCCTCGCGCTCGACGACCTCGCATCCGAGCGCGAGCGCGGCGCGACGCGCGTAAGGCATCTGCACCCTGAGCTCGTCGGGCATCGGGCGCCTTTTCGCCTTGTATCCGTCGAACATTTTATGACGAAACGTCGGCGCGTGAAGATCGAAAGCGACCACGACCGCGTCGGGGGAATACTTCCTCCGGTATCTGTCAATAATATTGATAAAACCGTAAACCGCGTTTGTCGGCATGCCCTTTGAATTTGAAAGGCCTCTTATACCGAAAAAAGCGCGGTTAACTATGCTGTTTCCGTCAACGACGAGAAGAGTTCCCATCCCCGTTTTTCCTTCCGCGGGCGGCTCCGGCACACGCCGCGTCCCGCTCGCTGTTTGACGCATTATTTCATTTGTATATTTTAACCGCAAACCCCTTTTTTGTCAAGACAAAAGCCGCACGGCGGGCTTTCGCGAACCGTGCGGCGCTGCTTTATTTCCTTCTCCCGGCGTTTTCGGGGATTTTTCTCGCGGTCTTCCCTTCCTCTTTCGGATCGATCTCGCCGGCGCGGCTTAGCGCCCACTTGGTGAGCGACGGCCCTACGAGCTCGTAAATCATAACGCCGAAGAGCACGATGTTCCGGACGATCTCGCCGTGCGGACCGAGCGCGCCGACCGTCGACGCCATTCCGAGCGCGACGCCCGCCTGCGGCAGCAGCGTGATACCGAGATTCGACCGCACCTGCGGCTCGCATTTCATGAACGATGAGCTCCATCCGGCTCCGAAATACTTGCCGAGGGAGCGGAAAACGATATAGACGACCCCTATGAAGATTATTACCGGGTCGCGGAATACGCTCAGCTCAAGCTCGGCCCCGCTGATGACGAAGAAAAGGATGAACAAAGGATAGGTCCACTTGTCGGTCCTGTCCATTATCTCGAGCGAGAAGTCGCATATATTGCAGAAGACGGTCGCCAGCATCATGCAGACGAGAAGCGTCGAAAAACCGACGTGCACCCTTCCGACGTCGAAGCTGAGTTCGGACACCGCGACCGACAGTATCACCGCCGTGACCGCCAGCGAGAGGCGCTTTGAGTTCGAGTGGAAGAACCGCTCGAAGAAGGAAAAGGCAACTCCGACGACCAGGCCGAGAAGCAGCGAGGCGACGATTTCGACAAGCGGATTGACGATAATCGAAAACACGTCGACGTTCGAACTTCCGAGCGCCCGCGCGATGCCGAAGGATATCGAAAAGACAACAAGTCCGACCGCGTCGTCGAGCGCGACGATGGGAAGGAGCAGATTGGTCAGAGGCCCGTG
>JAGDAM010000030.1 GCA_017959485.1 Clostridia bacterium | reverse complement strand
TGCCGCGCACTATCGAATCGTCGACGAAAAGCAGCTTTTTGCCTTCTATCAGCTCCCGTACGGGTATCTGCTTCATTTTGGCGACTCTGTCGCGTTCCGCCTGGCTCGAGGGCATAAAACTGCGGGGCCAGGTCGGAGTGTATTTGATAAAAGGTCTCGCGAATGGCAGGTGGCTCCTGTTGGCATATCCGATCGCGTGAGGCGTACCCGAATCGGGGACTCCGCAGACGCAGTCGACGTCCGGGACGGTACCGTTCCGCTCGTCGTTTTCGGCTATAATCCCGCCGTTGCGGCAGCGCATCGTCTCGACGTTGACGCCCTCGTAATCCGACGTGGGATATCCGTAGTAGCTCCAGAGGAAAGCGCAGATCTTTTTTTCGGACAGCGGAGGCATGAGGCGTTCGCACCTTTCGGGCGTCAGCTTCACTATCTCGCCGGGTCCGAGCTCTCCCGAGTCGGCGTATCCGAGCTTGCGGTAGGCAAACGACTCGAATGAGACGCAGAATCCCCCCTCGTTCTCGCCTACGTGGACCGGCAGTCTTCCCTTCAGGTCGCGGGCGGCGATAAGCTCGCCCGAGCCGGTAAGAATGATTGCGTTTAACGTGCCGTCGATTGCCTCTTGCGCTTTTCTGATTCCGTCGGCGAATCCTTCGCCTTCGTCGATCAGCGCCGCGAAGAGTTCGGTGGAATTGACGGCGCCCGCCGTCATCGCCCCGAAATGAGCTCCCCTTTCGATGCATCTCCGGGTAAGCTCTTCGGCGTTGTTTATTATTCCGACGGTGCAGACGGCGTAGCATCCGAGATGCGACCTGATGAGCAGCGGCTGCGGATCGGTGTCGCTGATGCAGCCGATAGCCGCGGTTCCGCTCATCTCGTCGAATATATTCTCGAATTTAGTCCTGAAAGGAGAATTCGAGATGTTGTGAATCTCCCTCTGCAGCCCTATCTCGGGACTGTACGCCGCCATACCTCCGCATCTGGTTCCGAGATGCGAATGGTAATCGGTTCCGAAAAAGACGTCGGCGATGCACTGATCCCTGCGCACCGCTCCGAAAAATCCGCCCATTGGCTGAAACCGTACTTTTTCAGTTCTTCGCGAAGAAGATCGCGGAGAGGGTCATCGGGTCGATATACTGACCGTCTTTGTAAACTCTCATATTGCCCGACGCGATCTCGTCGATCAGCATCACGCTGCCGTCCGGAGCGTATCCGAACTCGAACTTGATGTCGTAGAGCTCGAGGCCTCTCGCAGCCATATCGTCGGCTACGACCGCCGTGATCTTTTTCGTCATTTCCTTGATCGCGTCATACTGTTCGCCGGTCATTATACCGAGTGCGATAAGTCCGTCGCGGGTCACGAGCGGGTCGCCCTTCTCGTCGTTCTTGAAGGTCATCTCGACGTAGCTGTCAAGCTTCGCTCCGTTCTCGATATATTCGCCGTACCGGCGGATGAAACTGCCCACCGCGCGGAGTCTGCATATTACTTCAAGACCGTGTCCGAACACTTTGGCCGGAAGCACCTCCATCGTGGTGCTGTCAAGGTTCGCTCCGACGAAATGAGTGACGACGCCGGCTTTTTTCAGCTTCTCGAAATAGTATACCGACATGCGCAGGTTGACGTCTCCGACGCCCTCGATGGTGAGCCCGATCGAGTTTTCTCCGGGATCGAACACTCCGTCTTTTCCGGTGCAGTCGTCCTTGAACTTCAGAAGATAGTTGCCGTTGTCGAGCGCGTAAACGTTTTTGGTCTTTCCGGTGTAAACGAGTTTCATCTTTCTTTTGTCCTTTATAATAGTTTTTTTATTCTTCCGTAAGCCGTTCGGCGACAGCGGCGTCCTTCGCAAGGACCGCCTCGCGGTCGGCCGTCCTTTTTGCCGCGAGCTTCGCGGCTATTCCCTCGTCGGTGACGGCGAGGATCTCGGCGGCAAGCAAAGCGGCATTGACTCCTCCGTTGATAGCCACGGTAGCCACCGGGATCCCGGAGGGCATCTGTACCGTGGACAGAAGCGCGTCAATGCCGTCAAGCGTATTCGATTTGCAGGGTATTCCGATCACGGGCAGAGTGGTATTCGCGGCTATCGCTCCGGCAAGGTGAGCCGCCATACCCGCGGCGGCTATGATGACCCCGAAGCCGTTCCGCCTCGCCGAGACGGCGAACTCCCGCGCTTCGTCAGGGGTTCTGTGCGCGGAATACACGTGTACCTCCGAGGGTATTCCGAGAGCGTCCAGCACCTTGACCGCCCCTTTGACGACCGGCAGATCGCTGTCGCTCCCCAT
>JAGDAM010000295.1 GCA_017959485.1 Clostridia bacterium | reverse complement strand
CGCGATGACCGCGAGGACGCGGCGGACCGTATTCGCTGTCTGCCTGTTTTTCATTCTTTCATACCTTTCTTCGGGTTCGCTGACAATAACGGAATAATTACTTAAGGCAATACCGCACAATTCAACGCACGCGCATTGTGCGGTATTGCCTTAAATATTTTACCATAAAAACCGTCTTTTCGCAAGAACAATAATCGGATCCGCCTTCCCCCGACGGCCCGTCGCGCTCCCGAAAAAAGCAAATCACGGGGATGCTAAAAAACCCGAGACCGAGTTTTTTAGCATCCCCGTCGACTATTTCACGGCGCAGGATCGCGCCGCTGCGAATCAGAATCCGGCGTACGCGGGAAGATCTATGTTCCCTTTTGCCTCAAATCCGTTAAATCCTTCCGTAAGAAGATCGCCGCAGTAATTGAGATCTCTGTCGAAAAGATCAGCACGGAACACTTCCCTGTTCGCACCGCTCAATCCAAGATAAACGTATCCGCAGATCCCGTTCCCGTCAGTCACGGCGACGAGCGCCAGAGCGCTTCCGGTTTCCGACAGATCGCTGTAATCGAAGACCAGCAGTTTGGTCTTTCGATCCGCAAAGGCTTCAGCGGTAAGATCACCGCCGGAGAGCGCCGTCTGAAGCTCAGCCACCGTCATCGGATCGCTGTCTTTTCCGCCGAGGATCGATACGTATTCGGGATGCTCCGGTGAACTGATCTGCCGGAATCCTCCGCTGACGCACCCCGAAAACGCGAGACTTACAAGATCCGCATAGACGTATTCCGGGACTTTGTACCGGTCTTCGTTCATAAAGAGCACGTAGAAATTGCCGTCCCGATCCTTTTCGGCGCGGATCCTTAGTCCGGTATTCGTCAGGATCGTTCCATAATGACCGTAATCCGCAACGGTATCCACCCTTTCGCATTCGGCAAGCTCGCTCATGAACCGGGAAAGAAGTTCTTTGTACTCGTTTTTATAGACTTCGATACCGTAGTTTCCGCAGAAGGCGTAGAAGAAGGATATCTTTCCGGAGTATTCCGCGGAGAAAACGTAATCGTATGCCGCTTCCTCCGAGAACTGTCCGTCCCGGTAGAATATCGCGTAATCGATATCCGAATTCACCTCGGTCATCGCGATTTTCCTGATAAAGCTCAGAGTTTCCTCTCTGGTCGAAGAAAGCGCCCGTCTGTGGAAATTTCCGGGGCCGTTGGCGCTCAGCCTGACGAGTCCGTGATTCATCCGTTCGGAGTATAACGAGAATGTGCCGTCCCTGTAATCCTCGACCATCACGAATTTATGGCCGTAGCTCTCGCCGGTCTCGCCGTAAACGCATATATAACCGTCGCCCAATGCCGCGGTATAGCCGAAATCGTTGTCCGGATAGTTTTCCGTTAGCAGCGTCACCACGTCGCTGATCGAAGCCGTGGTCCCGTCGTGCAGAACTATCGAAAACGCGTTGCTGTTGCTTACCGGCTGCTGAGTACCGGATCCCGCCGGCTTGTCCGGCTTTATCACCGAATTGTAGAGGAGCACGGCGATTCCGTCTTTTTCCTGAAGACTGAAATAAAGGTCGTGCGTTTCGCTCAGTTTTTTCGTTTCGATGACGAAAGAGCCGTCCAGCGGGACTTTGCATTCCGACCCGTCGAGTCCGCGCTGCATCAGCGACTCGGATCCCTTTTTATAGGTAAAAGCGGTGTTCCCGTCGGAGGATACGCAGTATGCCGAAACCGATTTTTCGACCTTTTTCAAAAGATTTCCGTGCGCGTCTTCGAGGCAGAGGACTCCGCCCGAGAGATCCCAGTAAAGCGTTCCCTCGGGTATTTCGATCTCCTTGCCCGCCGTCAGATCGTATAAATGATGAGCCGAACCTGCGTCTCTCGTAAGCAGTTTTCCGTCGCTGTAGCGCAGGATCTTTCCGACGCACTCGGTCGTCGCCGTCCCGCCGGTACCGGTAACGATAAACCTGCAAAACTCGGAATCGAAGTCCTCGGTCGATCCGTACCTCTTTACCGTACTCATCAGGAACCTGCCGTCAGGAGTAAAGCGGCTGAGCGCGAACGTCGGATAATCGCCCGAGACCGTTTTCATCTCTCCCGTCGCCGTATCTATCAGCCAGACGTCGTCAAGCGAGAAGTCGGTTTTTCTGTACGAGTGTACCGCTATAAAACGGAAATCCTCGGACGCCGCCATCGAGTTCCGGTCGTTTTTTGCCAGATCGGGAACCGGAAGCGCGGTCAAGGCATCTGATTTAACGTCGTAAACGAATAATCCGGAAATCTTTTTTTCTTCGCCGCTAAAGACAGAGAACAGTATTTTTTCCGGCGTCGACGAGTTGTCCGCGACGACGCTGTCGTTTTCACCCGCGGGTATCCTTCCGGAAATGCCGGCAAGCGCGCAGGTAGCACAGAACAGCCTGTCCTCCACGGCGTCGTAGATCAGGCCGCCGTGGCCCTCGTGCCCCGACCCCTCTCTTGCGGAAGTGAAATTGATATATCTGCCGCCGGTTATGCGGTTTATATTCGCTTCGTTCATTCCCTCCACCAGTCTGTTTTCACTGCTTTCCGGGAATGAAACCGCACTGTACTGCTGAAGCGAACTGACGGTATAGACCTTTATCACGTTCACGGAAACATACGGATCCGCGGCGTGCGTTTCAGAGGAGGTATCAGCCGCGGTCCCGTCAGTAACGGGTTCCGTCGGTTCCACAGAGGAATCTGACGTTCCCCGCGAAGTGTTATCCGCGGAAAGAACGTGATCGACTGCCGGACCGGTCGGACCGCCGTCCCTGGAACGCAGCGCGAAATATACCGCCGGTACGAGAAGTGCGAGAACAAGCGCCGCAGCGATGATCGCGACGGCCGTTATTCTGCCTTTTTTCCCCGGGGCAGGATTTCCCGATGCCTTAAGCACGAATCGGCCGTTAAAGGTCGGGTTTTCCTCGTTCTTCAGCATCCGGTCGAGTTTTTCGTCACTGATCTTCATTTTCAAGCCCCTTTTTAAGAAGTTGCCTGGCCTTGTGCAGGCGTGATTTCACGGTACCTTCGGGAACTCCGAGAACCGACGCGGCGCCGCTTACCGAGATGCTGCGGAAATAAACGAGATGGATGACCTCTCTGTATCTGAGCGGCAGTCTTCCGATCGCGCGGTAAAGCGCTTCGTATTCGGCGTATTCGTCTTCAGTTTTTGCAACGGCTGAGACGTACTCGACCGCGTCGGCGTCTTCGATACTTATCTCGGGCCGCCTGGCGGCTTTTCTGCACATGTCCCGATAAACGTTCAAAGCAGTCCTGTACAGATAAGACGCGGCGTTCTTTTCGATTCTGACCGCCGTCTTTTTCCGCAGAAGCCTGAGGCAGACCTCCTGAAAGATCTCCTCGGCTGCGTCTCTGCTTTTGCCTATGGTGTAGCAGAAGGCGGACAGGCTCTGCCCCTGCTCGTCCAAGAGCATCTCAAGTTCGTTCTTTGTCATCTGAAGCTCCGCAATACCGTTTCATTAAGTAAGACGTTCGAAATGCGTGAAAGGTTCATTTATTTAAAAAAAATTTTTTCTGGGAGCGTTCTTTTTTCATTTTTTATAAATCCCCTTCTCAACGGAACGTATAAGACCGGCCGTTCTTCCTATCAGTATTATATCGCTTACTTTAAGAATTGTCAAATTCACGGTGATAAACGGTTTTCCGTGCAAAAGAGCGCCCGGATAATTGCGTCCGTTAGAGCCGGCCCGACGAACGCATCCGCGTCACCGATCCGGAATTCTGGGCGGATCCCGACGGCAGTCTCTGGCTGTTCTGGGGAGAGGCCCCGTACGAGGCCGGACTCGCCATGCCGACGTATGATCAGGTCATCGATATGGAGAACGACTCGGAGTATCACCGGCTGGAGGCGCAGAACGTCACCTGGTGCTCGGTCTGCCGCAATCCCGACGACGGGGAAACCGTCTGGAGCGAGCCGCGCAGGCTGTTTCCAGGTATTATGCGGAATCATCCTTTCGTCACCGAAACCGGCAGATGGCTCTTCCCCGCTTATCTGACTCCCTACCGGAGGGAATACCTCGTCTACCGTTCGGACGACAAAGGGCAGACGCTGATTCCGTCTGTCGGATACGAACGCGGACCCGGACGCGCGTATGACGAGCCGGCTTTCTGGCGGATGGGCGACGGGAGGATCGGAATGACCGTCCGTACCACTCCGCCGCTGTGGAAGCTACTGACCT
>JAGDAM010000294.1 GCA_017959485.1 Clostridia bacterium | reverse complement strand
TTATTCCGTCTGTCTGCTACGGATTCGCGGCGGGCGTCGGCTTCACTCTCGCGATAGTTGTTTTCGCCGGCGTGCGCGCTAAAATGGAGTTTGCCGATCCGCCCAGAGCTTTCAGAGGATTCCCTCTGACTCTGATCGCGGCAGGGTTGCTCGCAATGATATTCTCGGGCTTTTCCGGGATAAGCTTCTGAACGGAGGCCGCGATGTTCTGGAAATATATATTGATACCCGCGCTGCTTTTCGCGGGGATTGGCGCGGTCTTGGGACTCGTGCTGGCCATAGCGGGTAAGCTGTTCGAAGTCAGGTCGGATCCGCGAATTAAAAAAATTCGCGAAGTCCTTCCCGGAGCGAACTGCGGCGGATGCGGCAAAAGCGGATGCTCGGCGCTCGCCGAGGCAATCGTCGCCGGAGAGGCGCCTCCGACCGCCTGTACCGTCGGAGGGAAGGAGACGGCTGAGGCAATCGGCGAGATTATGGGTGTAAAAGTCGAAGCCCCCATGCGCATGCGTGCACAGGTTATGTGCTCGGGTACTTCGGATCTCGCTAAAAAGAAATACGCCTACGTCGGCGCTCAGGACTGCATTGCCGCCGTCAGAATGGGAGGCGGAGACAAACTCTGCCCGAACGGCTGCATCGGCCTCGGAACCTGCGTTTCGGTATGCAGATTCTACGCGATAAAAGTCATCAACGGCGTATCTGTTATCGACTATAAAAAATGCGAGGGCTGCGGCGCCTGCGTCAGGGCGTGTCCCAAACACATTATTAAACTGATCCCCTACGACAGCGCGCACTGGGTCGGCTGCATGTCGGTCGAAAAAGGCGCTCTCGTCAGAAAAATGTGCGACGTCGGCTGCATCAGCTGCCGCAAATGCGAAAAGAACTGCCCGTCCGGCGCGATAAAAGTCACGAATTTCGTCGCTTCGATAGATTACACCAAATGTACCGGCTGCGGCGTGTGCGTCGAAAACTGCCCGAGAAAAATCATCTGGTCGGCCAAAAGGCAGGACGGCGAACTTGTCATCACGCGTATTCCCGAAGAAAACCCCGCCGAACCGGCTAAGGAGCCCGTCTGAACATGTTTAGAAAGCTTTTATATCCTTTTCTTATTTTCGCGATTCTCCTCGGCGCTGTCTGCCTTTCATCCTGCGGTGGAACGGTTCCCGAAGATACGACCGAAGCGACAGAAACAGAGCCGGAGCAAACGGAAGCCCCGGACGAGGGGCGCGAACCCTTCTTTATCAAGTCTGGCAAAGATGCGTGCACCGTTATCCGTTCGATCGACGCCGACGACAAGACCATCGAAATCGCGGTCGACCTGCGCAAGTCGCTGCAGAAGGCCTTCCCCGACGTCAACGTCAATATCGGCAACGATTTCGTAAAGCCGGGCACCCCGCATAACAGCGACAAATACGAGATACTCGTCGGCCTCACCGATTATGAGGAATCGAAGGAGGTTTACGAGTCTCTCGGATACCTTGATTACGCGGTGGTTTTGCGCGGACGGAAAATCGTGATTATTGCCAAGTCCGATGACCGTCTGAAAAAAGCCGCGGACACCTTTCTCTCGATGATTTCGTCCGGCAAGGGGATCGAAGAGAACGGCGACGTCACGCTCGTCTTTGAGGATAAACTCGCCAAAACGGTATACAAGGCGGATAAAATGAAAATCAACGGCCATAAGATATCCGAATACAAGATCGTTTACGATAAAAAATCCGGTCTTTTCAACGAGGCGGCGGAGAACGTAAGAACGCTCCTGGCAAACGCGACAGGCGTATTGCTCGATACCGTCCCGGACGACACTCCCGCGACCGACTGCGAGATAATCGTAGGTCCCTCCTCGAGACTGAGTAACGTTCCGAAACTCGACTCGTACGAGGTGAGAGTGGAGGGAAGCAAGCTGATATTCGCTTCCGCCGGTCCGACCGGAGCTCTTACAGCCGCTCGGCGTCTTTACGCCGACGAACTCTATGCCGGCGGTGATATAGACCTGACGGACGGATTCAAAATGAGCGGCGTCTGGGCTGAAGACAGCGAGGGAATGCCCCGAGCCGAGGGAACCGATTTAAGAATAATCAGTTTTAACATTCTTACCGAAAAGTGGGGCGGAGACGCGACCTCCCCTCGCGCCGAACTGCTCGGCGTCCTGCTTGAAAACTACCGTCCCGACGCGATAGGGATTCAGGAAGTCTGCGAGATCTGGCACCGTATGATACCGTATTACTGCGGCGATTTCAAGCATATCTGCACGACCCGTCCCGACGGGGTCACAAACTACTCGACGATTCTTTACGATTCCACGAAATACGACGTAGTCGACAGCGGAGTCATTCCTTATTCGATGACAGCCAACGTGTGGTGCCGCAACATGGGCTGGGCGGTATTCTGCGACAAATCCGGAAAGACTGTTTTCGGACTCATCTCGACCCACTGGGATTTCGACAACGCAGAGAATGACCGCAGCAAGTACCGCAAGGTCCAGGCCGAGGAGATTTCAAGACAGGTCGCAATCATGGCGGAGAAATACGGATGCCCCGTATTTACGACCGGAGACTACAACTGCATCCAGTCCAGCGAATCGATGACCTATTTCCGCTCGATAAACAATATGTGGTGTTCGAAATTCGACTCAAAGACCTATTACAACGTTTACGGCTCCTGCACGAGTCTGCACAGCCCTGTCTCGCCTACCGGAAACTCGATCGATTTCGTCTTCGGTACAAAAGACACCGAATGTCTCGGGAACATGATAATCGTCAACTGCTCGACGCAGGATATATCCGACCACCGTCCGGTCCTGGCGGATATCCGGATTAAAAAATGATCTTTCTCTCGGTCAAAGATCTCTCTGTTTCATTCGGCGGCGAGGAACTGTTTTCCGGGTTGTCCTTCGCTATTGAAAAGGGAGACCGGCTCGGAATTATCGGAGCCAACGGCTGCGGGAAGACGACACTCCTTAAGATTATCACCGGCGACGTTCAGCCCGATTCGGGAGAAGTTTTTCTTCCCGGATCCGCGACGGTCGGCGTTCTGACTCAGGATTCGGCTTTCGACGTTTCCGAAGATTCGGATCTCTCCTCGCTCGGTCAGATGTATACGGCTTTTCCGGAACTTCTCATGGCCGAAAAGGATCTTGAGGAACTTCACGCGTGGCTGTCAGTTCATCAGGACGAATCCGAATCGGAAGAATACGCCTCGCGCGCCGCTCGGCTTTGCGAACTGAACGAATACTTTATCGCAAAAGGCGGGGAAACCTTTCGTTCGAGATGCCGTTCGGCGCTTCTGCGGATGGGATTTTCAGAAGACGAATTATCGCTTGACGTAAGACGGCTGTCCGGCGGTCAGCGGACGAGGCTCGCTCTCGCCCGGAGGCTGTGCACAGAGCCCGATCTTCTGATCCTCGACGAACCGACGAACCATCTTGACGCCGACACTCTTATGTGGCTCGAAAACTATCTTTCGGGTTACTCCGGAACGGTCGTCGCGGTCTCGCACGACAGATATTTTCTCGACCGCGTTACGAACAAAACTCTCTTTATCGACCATAAAAAAGGACGCCTTTACCGCGGCGGATTCACTCAAAGCTCGAAAGCGCGGGAAGAGGACAGGAAGATATACGAGCGGCACTATATAAACCAGGAGCGCGAAATCGCGCGTCAGATGAGATATATTGAGCA
>JAGDAM010000293.1 GCA_017959485.1 Clostridia bacterium | reverse complement strand
GCCATTTTTGCGCCTGCCCTTGCTGAGAAGGCGCGGAGAAACTGGATGTTTCTCAAGCATTCGACGCAATGGCAGGCACAAAAAGGGCCGACAGGATGCGTACGATAAATGGTGCGCTGTTGCCCCTACAGGCGCCGAAAGAGCCGTCAAGACGCGTGCGTCGAATTGTGCGGTATTGCCTTAAGCAACACCAAACGCTAAACAATAAGGGATATTAATATGCAATACAGAACAGACAGATACGGAAACAGACTTTCGGTGCTCGGATACGGGTGCATGCGTTTTTCGCGCACTCCCGCGGGCGTCGACATGAAGAAGACCGAAGAGGAGATCATGGCGGCATACCGCGCCGGAGTGAACTATTTCGACACCGCCTACATCTATCCCGGCAGCGAGGCGGCGCTCGGCGAGATACTCGAGCGGAACGGAATCCGCGACAGTGTCAATATCGCGACGAAGCTGCCGCATTATCTTATAAAAAAAGAGACCGACGCCGAAAGGTTCTTCACCGAGGAACTGCGGCGTCTGCGTACCGATCACGTCGATTATTACCTTATGCATATGCTTACCGACGACGTGACCTGGGAGCGGCTCGTCGCGCTCGGCGTGCGCGACTGGATCGAAGAGAAAAAGAAAAGCGGACAGATAAGGCAGGTCGGCTTCTCCTATCACGGGAACAGCGACGTTTTCTGCCGCATCGTCGACGCTTACGACTGGGATTTCTGCATGATACAGTACAACTACCTCGACGAGAAGTCTCAGGCGGGAGTAACCGGACTGCGTCACGCGTCGGAAAAGGGAATGCCGGTCATGATCATGGAGCCGCTGCGCGGAGGCCGGCTCGCCGGGGGGCTTCCGAAAGACGCGAAACGGCTCATGGAAAAGCATAAAACCCAAAGAACTCCCGCCGAATGGTCCTTCTCCTGGCTCTGGAACCAGCCCGAGGTCACCGTCGTCCTTTCGGGTATGAATTCTCTCGAGATGGTCGAGGAAAACACCGCCTCTGCCGACCGGTCTTCGGTCGGATTCCTCGACGAAGAAGATCTGGACCTTCTGTCGCGCGTAAGAGACGTTATCAACTCCAAGCAGCGGGTCGGATGCACCGGCTGCCGCTACTGCATGCCCTGCCCGCAGGGAGTGGACATCCCGGGCTCCTTCTCGGCGTTCAACCGCGCCGGATACGACGGATATTTCCGCGGGCTGAAGGATTATTTTATGTGCACCGCGCTCCGCCAAAAACGGGCGGCGGCCTCGCAGTGCATCGGATGCGGCAAGTGCGAAATGCACTGCCCTCAGTCGATAGAGATCAGACAGGAACTGAAACGGGTCAAGTAGTCCTTCGAGACCCCGATATACAGGATCGCCGTCAAAATAGCGCCAAAGTTTATGAAATATTAAGGCAATACCGCGTTTAACGAAAAGAGGCTGTAAAAAACCATTTTTTTCAGCCCCTTTTTTTGTCATTCTATCGGCATTTCAAACGCCGACGCCCCGCGGGGCAGCACAAAATCGGTGTAGTACAGCGTTCCCGAGCTCGCCTTTTCCTCCGAAAAGACGGGCTCGAGCTTTTTTCCGTCAGCCGTAAAGGATGATAGAACCGCTCCTCCCGCGAACACCTTACCGTCTTTGTATTCCGGCTTTTCAAGCGAAACGAAACGCTCCGTTGCGCTGTGAGCGTCCGGGCTGTCAAATCCGAACCTGTCTTCGAGCTTCACTCCCGTCTCATACGTGACGAAGCTTCTTTCAAGCGACAAAAGACCGTCGATTCCGTACGCCGGCGCGATATCCGCGGAAACTCTTCCGCGGCCGCCGCGTGAAGGCGACGCCCCAAAAGACTTCGTGCGATATTCTTTGCCGAATTTCTGCAGGCATCCGTCGACAATCGGCAGGCTGTGGCCTCTCGACGAACACTCGGCAAACCCGTACCTCAGGGCGTTGTCGAAATACTGTCTCGTATAGGCGCCGTGTCCGACGTCGGCCAGACACTGCTTCCCGTTTTTCGCGAAAATGAAGCATCCGACGTCGTTGTGGTTGTGAGGTTCGTTGTTGCACCCGCCCTTGAAGGCAAAGCCGCAGACGTCGTTCTTACGGATATACCATTCGGCCTCTTCGAAGATATACTCCGCGTCCTCCGGCCTGTTCGCGGACGATTCGTCGTAGATATCGGGATCAAACCAGGACGCGGCGCGCAGAAAAAGGCAGAAACGTCCGCAGCCGTCGTAATTGTATGAATATTCGGGAGAATAAACGGTCACGTCGTCCGGATACTCTTTCTTGAGAAAATGCATAAGGCCGATCGGATAGACGGTCGTTCTGCCGCCGTCCGAAAAACTCACCGAAGTCCTGCCCGAGAGGAAGAGCTTCTGGTGAAATGACGCGATCCGCGCGCACTTAGGATCGGCGAAACGGTCGGTCTTCCCTCCGGTGAATCTTCTCAGCATATCCGCGTAAACCGTGAAAAAGCCGAATCCGTAGCACCAGTAACCCGAGCCCTCGAAGCAGATCCCCTCGCTCGAAAAGCCCGAAAGGAAGGAATCCATTGCCTTCTCGAAGCGCGGGATCAGTCCCGGAACGAGTTCGGGACGCATGAGCATAAAGGTGCAGGCGACCGAGCCCTCGCAGACCGCGGTCCAGTTGTTCGTTGCCTTCTCCCACCAGGAGTAGCATTCGGTCGCGAGGAAGGGCCCGACTATCCTGCGGTCTGTCTCGGCTCTGATCCGGTCGGCGATAAGCGGATCGAGCCGGTCGCCGAGCAGCGTCAGCGTCTCGGCGAGAGCGAATCCGGTCTCGGACGCGAAGAGGTCTATAACGCAATTGTCGTTACGATCTATCTGCTTCTGATGCGCCGGCAGACACCAGGTGTACTCGTCGCAGATCTGCCAGATTATTTCGGACAGACGCGCGACGTATTCGTCTTTTTCGGGGTAAATGAGCGCCATAAGCGCGGCGGAGTCCATAGCCAGCCGCCGGGCAAAATACTTTTTCTCGTAGGTTGAACGGTCTCCCGTCACGAAAAAGAGCTTGAAATCCGAATACGACAGCTGAGGGATCTCCGCCTGCGCGTAATTCGCGTACAGGTTTTCGACTTCCCTTCTGTATCTTTCAAATCTCGGGTCGGACGCGACGGTCTTCCAGAGATCCGGGTCGGCTGCCCGCCCCATAAGGCGCTTCGATTCTTCGGTCATTTTTTCTTCCTTCCGATCTCCGGCGCGGCAAGCGCAAAGCTTTTTGCAGCCGCGTCAAACAGCTCCCCGTCGGGCACCGTCCCGTCGAGGATCACGCTGAACCAGCTCTTCTTGTTCATATGCCAAGCGGGATAGTATCCCCTTCGCGTCAGCAGTTCGGGGCACTCTTCCTTCGGCACCCTGAAGTTGACGACCTCGCAAAGATCGCGCGAGGGCGATCCGTCGACCTTTCCCCTGGCGACAGTCATTATTATGCCGAACCATTTGCGGCTGTCCGCGCGGCGCAAAACGGCCGTCGGAGGATCGTCGCCGAACAGATCTTCGGGTTCGCACAGCCCTTCCTTCCGGAGAAAACCGAGAAGTCTGTGCGTCTGTGTGAATCTGAAATCGCTCTTTTTCGCGCAGGCATCCGCGATCTTTTCAAGCTCGGCCGAGATCGCTTCCCGAACCGCGCCGACGAATAATCCCCCGGCGCTCGTTTTGTAAAGCTGATATTCTTCTCCGTCGAACGCGTCGAAAACGCGCGTATCGATCTCTCCCGAATCGGAGGCGATAACTTCAAGGGTGAATGCTCCGTCCATAATCGGGACGCGCAGAAGACCCGATCCGCCTTCGAATACGAATCCGTATTTTTCAAGCTTTCCAGGGTCGAAGCAGCGGCCCTTCAAAACCTCTTCAAACACCCGGGACCGCCTCCGTCAGTGCCCGGTCGAGCGCGTCGATATCCCCGTCGCACGCGGTCCAGCCGGTGACGAATCGAACGGCGACGCGGCTGTCATCGAGTTTTTCCCAGATTTCGAAGGCAATACTCTTACCGAGTTCGGCGGCGACCCCGGCGTCAAGCACGACAAACTGCTGATTCGTATACGATTCGATGAAAAATCCGATCCCGTGACGCGAAAAGACTTCACGCATCCGCATCGCCTTTTCGTCCGCCTTTTTTCCAATCCTCCAGAAGAGCCCGTCGGTGAAAAGCGCGTCGAACTGAACGCCTAGCAGACGGCCCTTGGCAAGCATCGCTCCGCGTTTTTTCACCGAATTCATAAAATGCGCCGGTCTGTTGCCTCGCGTGAACACGACCGCCTCGCCGAAGAGCGCGCCCGCCTTGGTCCCGCCTACCGTGAAAACGTCGCAAAGGCGCGCGATATCCGGCAGCGTCATATCGCTTTTGCCGCTCATAAGACCGTAGCAGAGCCGCGCCCCGTCAAGGAAAAGAGTCAGCCCTCTCCCGCGGCAGATCGCCGACAGTTCTTCAAGCTCTCTCTTTGAATAGAGCGTGCCGAGTTCGGTCGGGTGGGAAATATAGACCATCCCCGGAAAGACGGTATGCTCCCGGCTCGGTTCGGCTTCATGGGCGTCAAGAAAACGCGAAAGCGCCTCGGCGGTAATCTTTCCTTCTTTATGCGGAACCGTCAGCACCTTGTGACCGGTGTACTCGACGGCGCCCGCCTCATGGACGTTAATGTGCCCGGTGTCGGCGGAGATAACGCCCTCAAAGTCGCGAAGCACCGTGGAAATCACCGCGGCGTTCGTCTGCGTTCCGCCTACGAGAAACTCGATTTCGGCGTCCGGACATCCGGCCTCTTTTCTGATCTTTTCCTTCGCCGCCGCGCAGTAGGCGTCCTCTCCGTACCCCGGCGTGTGCTCACAGTTCGTGTCGCAGAGGCGTTTCAGCACTTCCGGATGCGCTCCGGCCGAATAATCGCTTGTGAAGTATACCATCTTCGTAATATCCTGTAATTATTTCGGTTTCACTTTCGGAACCGCAAACATATTGTATCATTTTTCCGGGCACATATCAATATTTTTATAACAAAAACCGCCGGCTTTCAGTTTGGCCTGCGTGATTATCTGTTTTTCGATGAAAAATGCGTTCGGATGTTGATTTAATCTGACTTTTGTGCCATACTATTCTTATAAAACAGGAGAAAAGCATATGTACATCAAAAGAACAGCTGAATAAACCCACAAAGAATTTTAACGTGCTTGAAAAGTATAAACTGACGATTAAACCGGGGCTGGTAATAGACACGTGCGACCGCATCCGCGCAATAAATGAGAAGGCGTACACCTTCCCTGCTTACCTGCTTTGAACTCCGCGCGGCGCTTTGCCGATCCGAACCTTCTTTGCACACTAAAAAATGAGGCTGTAAAAAAAGTCGAACTTTTTTTACAGCCCCGTTAAATAATATCAAAAATCTAATCCCGCTTTCAATCGACATAATACGCCGATACCGTGCGGCCGGTGCAGATGCTCCGGTCAACCTCGATCGCCGCGAGCCAGCCGCCCACGTTGTCGGTATCCCCCGAAAACGTCTTTTCAATCTCCACGTATAGCAGCTTTATACGCAAAGACGTCTCGGGACTGAACCCGATATCAGCGCTCGAAAGCCCGCGGACCCTGAAGCGGTCTTCTCCGCTCGGGGCGGTTATCAGCACGAGCATCAGAACGTTCTTCTCGAAAAAGTCCGCGCCGTAGTTTTCCCGTGCGCCTGTGAACGACTCCTCTCCCCTGAAATTATACGTGTGATCAAGATCGAGCGAGCTGTTGTAAACGTTTATGAAGGCGTCCAGTTCTCCGGCCGAGCGGATAACGATTATCGGAAGGAAACCGGTGTCGCCGGGCACCCAACCGTCGTTTCCGGCAGAAAACGAGGGTTGGCCGTCGCCTGCCGGATCCAGAGACAGAGGGCAGACTCTGAAGAGTTTTGACGTCCAGCCGTCAACGACCTTCGTCGCGTTTATTTTCTTTCTGACGAAAACAGTCTCGCTGACGGTGCAGGAGCCGGAAACGCAGACAAGCTCAAGTCCGATCTTTCCTTCCTCCTCGTTTACCGAATGCTTCCAGCTCATCTCCCACCCGGTGCCGGAAACGACCTGGGCGCGCAGCTGAGTTATAAGTCGCCTTTGAACTTCGGAGTATTCCTTCCCGTTCATACGGCAGTCTATGAAGGCCTCGAGTTCCGGGGTCTCGACCCGGGTCTGTTTTGTCTCGTGATCGTACACGTACGAAAGCTCGGTCGGCCAATTCGCTATGCAGAAGGTGAACCTCGACGTGCCCGCGGACTCCCCGGACTCCGTCTCTTTGATTTGCAGGCAATATACCGGTATCTTTGCGAAGCTGTCGGGATAAGCTTTTACAAGAGCGTCATACGCTTCTTCGACAGGTGAGCGGGAACCGATCGAATCACCGCCGCCTCCCGTCTCCGCGTATTTCCGGAACAGGTCTTCGAGCGATTCTTTCAGATCCCCCGCAAAACGGAATTCGGAATACTCATGAATCTCGCCCTTTCCGTTCCGGCCGGAATAACGGTACTCGACACATCCCGAATCCCCGTAATACCTGAAAAACGTCGGAGAGTAAAAACTGTTGTTGACGGTTATCCTGCAGGTCTCCCTGATGCAGCTCTCCGCCGATCCGGGCTTCGATTCGTATTCGGGCGGCTGAGAATCGGCCATCCTGTTCCAAAGCAGGTAAAACTCGTGTCTGTCCCCGTCGGACATCCGGTATTCCGATCCGTCGACCGACAGGGTCCACAAGACCAGTTCTTCCCTGTACTTTTCGGCGATGGCGTACAGACGGTCCATGTCTTCTCCGCTTATATTTGCGTACGTGCCGCCTTCGACCTTTTTATTCCGGGCATCGTAAGCGTTGAGCGTTTTCCCGTACTGCATCAGTCCGTCGTACAAATCGTACTCGAACCATTCGAAATTGCCCTTATCGTAATCCTCTTCAACTCTGAAAAACACGTCGGGGTCGAAGTCAATCACTCCCTTTTCGTGTTCGTATCGGTTCCAGATCTCAAGAACCGTCTTGCTGTCCTCGGGGCTCATGCTCCCGGAGTATGAGCAGAAACATCTGACGTCACGGGCAAACGAGTGCTCGCCCAGCTGGATCGTCATAGACTGTTCCGACTGTCCCGCGCCTCGTCCGATACCGGAATAGATCTTTTCGGGCAGAACGCCGAAAAGCGACGCGGTGATAAGACCCGCGGCAAGCGATACCGAAAGCAGCAGGATCAGCGCGGAGGCCGACGCGAGTCTGCGCCGGGTGACCGGCGCGTTTTCCTTTTTTCCGTACCCGTAAAACGCCGATTCCGAAGCCGACGTTAACGTTTCGTCGACCGAAGCCATTGCGTCAAGAAAATCACAAGGTTTCATTGGGCTTTCTCCTTTCCCAGAAATGATCTCAGCTTTTTTCTCGAGCGGAAGAGAGACATGCTCACCGCCGCGTAGCTGAGTCCGTATCTTTCGCAGATCGCGGAAAGATCTTCAAGATGATGATATCTGCGGATGAAGACGTTGCGGTCCTTTTCGGAAAGAGTCCGTAAGAAGGAACCGATCATCTCCGGAAGCGCTTCCGGAGAGACCGTGCCGTCCCGCGGCAGAACCCGTTTCAGCTCGGCCTTCAAAGACGCGTCGTATGAAACGATGCTCTCGGCCGGGACTCTGAACAGTTCGGCCATCGCGGCTACCGAGGCGGCGTCCGGCCTTCTCGAGCCGTTTTCCCAGCGCGAGACGAGCGTGCGGTCAACGAAGAGCCGCTCGGCCAGTTCCGCCTGCGACATGCCCGAAAGCAGACGCAGCTCGGCTATTCTCTTGGCTGTGTTCAAGGCGCGGGCCTCCTTTCCGTGTCTTTTGGGGGTCTTCGGATGCCGGGCGTCCCCCGCATCCGTCATCATTATATCATCATCGGGAAA
The DNA here is from genome assembly GCA_017959485.1 of Clostridia bacterium. The sequence continues at coordinate 1,365 of JAGDAM010000293.1, read as the reverse complement.
AAGAGTAAAGTGACAGATTTTTTCAGAACAGCTGCCCGGGCAGCTTCAGTTTTTCCTTCGGCGGAAAGCGTCTGTCGAACTCGTCGCACTCGGCTTCGTCGACGTAATACCCCGCCGGAGTCTGATAAATGCCGGTCACGCCGTCGAGATATCCGGGAATCAGCTCGCGGCAGAGGAAGAAGGAATCGTCCTCTCCCTCGGGCAGATCGTGATACCTGATCCCGAACTCTCGGGCGTATCGAAATCCGCTCTTGCCGTAAAAGAGGATGTTTCCCTCGAAAAGGACGGCTCCGAAGCCGAGCTCAGCGGCGCGTTCGAGCGAGTAATCCAGCAGTTTCTTTCCGTACCCCTTACGCTTCAGCTCGGGAGCGATGCAGATCGGGCCCATTGTGAGCACTTCGATCCGTCTTCCGTCGTCGGCGTCGATGCGCGTCTTCATAAACATGTTCTGCCCGATTATCATTCCGTCCTTCTCCATAACGAGATCGAGTTCCCTGACGAAAGCCGGATCGTCGCGCAGCACGTGGATAACGTAATGCTCGAGGCATCCGGGACGGTATACATTCCAGAAAGACTCCCGCACGAGCTCCTCCACAACGGCGCGGTCTTTTTCCTCCTCGGATCTGATGATGATTCCGTAGTTGCTCATTTGTTTCTCCTTGTCAATTTTTTCGTATCTGTCCGTCAAAGATAATATATTTCTTTCTCCTCTTTTTCGAGCCGGAAGAGGAAGATCTCTCTCTGTTTTTCGCCGCGCACGCGCTCGCGCAGATCCGTCTTTATCTCCGGGACGCCGTACAGCCCGAGCAGGCCGCCCTCGTAAAGCGAACAGCCGGACCCGGTCTCGTTCAGCACCGACTTCGGGGCCAGCCGCTTGTCGACGAGCCCCAGCGCGAAGCGCTCCCTCTCCGCCGGATAAAACAGATAGAGCCGGAAATCGTCGTTGTCGCGAAGCTTGAGCCCTATGCTCTCCCCTTTTTCCAGCAGGAAACTGTCTCCCGACAGCTGTTCGAGAACGAGATATCTTCCGCCGGGAAGTCCTGCGTCGGAGGGGGAAAGGGTTCCGGTCTGCCGTCTGCCGTCAGAACTGATATTGAATACGGCGACCGCCCCACATATCCCCGCACGGTTGAATATCTTGAGCGGCGCGGACGACGTCCGCGGATCGGAGAGCAGGCAGTCGGCGGTCGGTACCGCCTGCCCGTCCGCCCTGAGTATCCTTCCGTCCGAAAAGACGAGCGGCTTCAGTATTTCCGGCCTCGAGCGCCCGATCCTGTCGCTGACGTATACCGGCCCGCCGGATATCGCCCGGCAGACGGCGTTCTTTTCGGCCTGCGCGTCGTCGGTCCACCACATATCCCAGTC
>JAGDAM010000292.1 GCA_017959485.1 Clostridia bacterium | reverse complement strand
TCCCGCCCCAGTTGAGGATCGTCTCGGATTCGGAGCTCGTGTCGAGCACGGCGGTGCGAAGATATCCGTCCCAGTCGTATACGCTGATGACGTTGTTCTTCGTTTCACTTCCGTTGCCGCTCAGCGGCATGAAGATGAAGTTTTCGTCGCAGTCCATTCCCTGACCGACGTAATTCGCTTCGGTATGAATCGGTATTGAACGGACGACGCTGAAATCGCGGTCGGTAATATTTATTACGCCTCCGGCGGCTATAACGTAGTTCTGCCGGGCGGAACAGTACCCGATCGCGTAGGCGGTTCCCGGAAGAGCCGGCTCGACCGTGCGGATGACCGTCAGAGTTTCCGGATCGAACAGAGTCAGGCGTGTGCCCTCCATGTTGACAAGCACCAGCCACCCGTCGTCGGGGTTGTAACACAGATCGTTCCCGTGCCCCAGCAGCATGACTTCGCTGAGAAGGGCCGTCTTCCGGTTCTCGACGGCGTCCCCCTCCATCAGCGACTTCAGAAGCATTATCTTCTCTGCGCCGTCAACCTTCTTGTGCAGGACGTTGTAGAAATAGGTTCCGTCGGTCGCGGCCCCCTGGGCGGTAGAAAAACCGTTGCGGCCGCCGAGCAGACGGCTGTTTTCGGTCCAGGCGCAGAGCTTTCCGTTGTATTCGAGTATGCCTTTCTGAGTGAGAAAGGCCTTTTTGGTGTAGACCGCCGTCTTCCCGACCGGCAGTTCGAGCTGTCCTTCGCCGCAGAACTCCTTTTCGAACAGGACGGAATTCTCGAAGGAATAAAGCGCCATAGCGGTTAAGCTCGGATTGCGGCCCGCGATCACGATTTTGTCTTTCGTCACGGTATATCCGTAACCCGCCTCCGGGAGCGAAGAGATGAACTCCTCCGATTCGGTCCGGTTGACGGCTCCGATAAGGATCTCGTTTTTTCCGTCCCCGTCCTTCGCTAAAAAGTCATCGATCATGGGAAGAACGGCGCCCGTCCTCGCCTTGAGCACGTTCATATAACGCACGGCGGAAAGGCGTTCGGGATCGCAACCGTCGGGAAAGACTATCCGGAAGGAGGATCCCGATCCGTCGATCACGTTCAGCGTCCCGCCGCCGGAAAGGTCCGCGGTATCCTCCGCTTCTCCGGATGAAACGGGAGGGAGATCGGTGACGTCCCCCCGCCCGTTTCCGGCGCATCCGGCGAACAGGAGCGCCGCCGCGAGAAGAGCGGCCGTCAGAAGCGTTCTTTTTTTCATAGCGCCTCCTCGAACTGCATCCTGTAAAGCTTGTAGTAGCTTCCGCGCTTCGCGAGAAGCTCCTGATGCGTTCCGCGCTCGGTTATCTCTCCGTTCTGCAGCATAATAATCTGGTCCGCGTGCTGTATCGTCGACAGACGGTGCGCGACGACCAGCATCGTGCCTATGCTTCTCATTCTTTCAAGCGAGCGCTGGATGACCGTCTCGGTCTCGGTGTCGATGTTCGCGGTCGCCTCGTCGAGTATGAGCACCTTCGGTTTGTGGAGCACCGTGCGCGCGAAGCTGATCAGCTGCCGCTGGCCCTGGGAGAAGTTCTCTCCCCTCTCGATTACCTGTTCGTCGTAGCCCTTTGGCAGCTTCCCGATGAACTCGTCGGCTCCTATATAGCCGCAGGCCTTCCGGATTTCCTCGTCGGGCACCGAATCGTCGCGCAGCGCGACGTTCGTTTTAACCGTTCCGGAGAAGAGGAAAACGTCCTGAAGCATCTGTCCGACGGCGCGCCGGAGCGATTTGATCTTTATTTTGCGGATATCGCGGCCGTCAATGAATATCTGACCGCGCTGGATCTCGTAATTGCGGACTATCAGTCCGAGTATCGTAGTCTTTCCGGCTCCGGTCGCACCGACGAAGGCGCAGGTCTGGCCCGGCTCGATGACGAAGGAAACGTCGCGCAGTATCCAGTTTTCACCCTCGTACGCAAACCAGACGTGCGAGAACTCTATCCTTCCTTTGACCTCTTCGAGATCGGTCGCGTCCGGAAGGTCGCGGACCTCGGGCTCGACGTCAAGCAGGTTGAAGGGCCGCTCGGAAGCGGTCAGCGCCTTCTGGATGCTGTTGAGCTGGTCTGCGAGTTCCTGAATCGGATTGAAGAATTTTCCCGCATAGAGGTAAAACGCGACTATGGCGCCCGGCCCGAGCCCCAGCGAGAGCCCCGCGCCGAATATCAGCGCCATCGTCGAAACGTAGACGAAGGTGACGAAGGGACGGTATACTCCGAATCCCTTTATCACGTCGAAGCGGGCTTTGCGAAGTGACGTGTTCTTTTCGTCGAACTCGCCGAGCTTCTTCTTTTCGCGGTTGAAGAGCTGAATAATCTTCATACCCGAGAGGGTCTCGTTCATAAAGGTGTTCAGTTCGGATATCTTTTTGCGTTCGCGCCTGAAAGCTCCGCCGACGTACTTCGAAAAGATCATCGAAGACAGGAATATCACCAGTACCGGGCCCGCCATTATCGCGGCGAGCTTCGCGCTGATGAAGAACATCATCACGTAGACGCTGACG
>JAGDAM010000291.1 GCA_017959485.1 Clostridia bacterium | reverse complement strand
TCCGGTCGGCCATTCCGCGGCGTTCGACGGCTTCGATAACCTTGTCGGCGGTCGAATAGCAGATATCTCCCTCAACCTGGGGATAGTCTTTCAGTTCGAGATTGAGGAGCAGATCGGGATAGGGTTCAACGAGATCGAGGAATTCCTCAAAGGTGGGTATCCGGGTTCCGGCGTATTCCGGGCCCTTCTTGATTCCCGCGTCGAGCTTTTTCAGTTCTTCGAGCGTCATGTCGCAGACGCGGCCCTGTCCGTCGGTCGTGCGGTCGACGGTGTGGTCGTGCATCATGACGATCACGCCGTCCTTCGTCTGGTGGAGGTCGGTCTCGATCCCGTCGGCACCGAGCTCGATCGCGTGGATGAAGGCGGGCATTGTGTTTTCGGGGCGGCAGTCCTTGTCGCCGCGGTGGGCGGCCATAATAATCCGGCCGTTTTTTACCGCTTCCTTGAATCCGTTCATTTTAACTCCTTGTCTGCCTTATGAGGCAGGTTCAGTCGAGATATCAGAGCCGGTAAAGCAGTTCGGCGTTGAGCACCGAGCCGCCGGCGGCTCCGCGGAGAGTGTTGTGGGACAGTCCCACGAATTTGTAATCGAAGAGCGTGTCGGGACGCAGCCGTCCGGCCGTGACTCCCATCCCGCCGTAGATTTCGCGGTCGGTCCGGCACTGCGGACGGTTGTCCTCTTCGAAATAAGTGATGAATTTTTCCTGGGCGTGAGGCAGCTTCAGCTTCTGAGGCAGGCCTTCAAATTTGTCCAAGAGCCGGAGTATCTCCTCTATTTCGGGCTTGCGTTCGAAGCTCATGAAGACGGCCGCGGTGTGTCCGTCGGTCACCGGGACCCGGATGCACTGGGTCGTGATCAGCGGAGCCGACGCGGGAATTATAGCTCCTCCGTCGACGCTGCCCCAGATGCGGAGCGGCTCCTGCTCGCTCTTTTCCTCCTCGCCTCCGATGTAGGGAATTACGTTGTCGACCATTTCGGGCCACTCGGCGAAGGTCTTGCCGGCGCCCGAGATTGCCTGATAGGTGGTCGCGACGACGCTCTTTATCCCGAATCCGAGCAGCGGAGTCAGCATCGGAACGTAAGACTGGATCGAGCAGTTGGGCTTGACGCAGATGAAGCCCCGCTTCGTGCCGAAGCGTTTTCTCTGCGCGTTTATGACTTCGAGATGTTCGGGATTTATCTCGGGCATCAGCATCGGGACGTCGGGCGTCCAGCGGTTCGCGGAGTTGTTGGAAACGACCGGAAGCTCGCATTTCGCGTACGCCTCCTCCATCGCGAGGACTTCGGCTTTCGGCATGTTGACGGCGCAGAAGACGAAATCGCAGAGAGGGGCGATCTTTTCGGGGTACGCGGCGTCGAGCACCTTCATTCCGGCGAACTGCGCGGGCATCGGAACTGCCAGCTTCCATCTTCCGCCGAGCGCTTCGGCATAGGTTTTGCCGGCCGATCTTGCCGAGGCGGCGAGGGCAGTGACCTCGAAATAGGGGTGTCCGTCGAGCAGAGTGAGCAGGCGCTGGCCGACCATGCCCGTGGCGCCGATGACGCAGCATCTGAGTTTGTTCATTTGATTGTGTCCTTTCGGATTAAGGAATAATATTATTTCTTGATTTTTACCGCGGAATATACTTCGCTTTTGGGGACGCCGAGCGCCTGAGCCGCCGCTTTGATGGCGTCCTTTTCACTCATGCCCGCGGCGACGAATTCCGCGACGAGCTCTTCCGGTGCCTTTCCGGACGCCGCGGAGGATACTTCCGGGGCTCCTTCGATGACAAGCACGAATTCTCCGCGCGGTTCATCGTCGGCGAAGCGGTCGCGGATGCTTCCGAGCGTCCCGCGGATCACTTCCTCGTTGAGCTTGGTCAGCTCGCGGCAGAGCGAGACCTTTCTGTTACCGAGGACCTCGCGCAGATGGGCAAGGGTGGCGCGAAGTCTGTGCGGCGCCTCGTAAAAGATAAGGGTGCGGGCGTCGTATTTTACTTCCTCAAGGCGCCTGTCCCTCTCCGACTTCGCCGTGGG
>JAGDAM010000290.1 GCA_017959485.1 Clostridia bacterium | reverse complement strand
GTCTGCTGCCGCATATTTAAGCTTGACTGGAGATGCGTCTTCGACGCGGCGGCTCCCGGAGTAATGATCGCGCAGGCGATCGGGAGATGGGGCAATTTCGTCAACGGAGAGGCCTACGGCGTTCCACCGTCCGAATCGAGTCCGCTTTATTTTCTCCGCATGAGCGTCAAACACGCGGGCTGGTCTTCCGAATACCTTTGTTCTCCGACATTTTTGTACGAGTCTGCCTGGAACGTCCTCGGTTTCATTCTGATCAATATCTTCTACCGCAAACGCAAATTTAAATCCGAGATATTCTTCTGGTACGCTACCTGGTACGGATTCGGGCGCTTCTTCATAGAGGGCCTGCGTACCGACAGTCTTTATGCCGGAAAACTTCGAGTATCTCAGGTCGTCGCGGCGGTTTCGTTCGTCCTCGGCCTTGCGGCGATAATCACTTTCAGGATTCTGATCAAAAAACTTCCGGACGATTCGCCTTTCAAAAAATCGTGGAAAATTACCCCGACCGCCGTTCCCGCAACAGAGGAGGCGGCCGCCGCTGGTGAGGATTCAGCAGAAACACGGAGCGTGAAGGATTCCGCGAACGTCGCAGAACAGCCAGAGAATAAATCGGAGGACACCCCCGATGGCAGTGATAATTGACGGAAAGAAAACCGCGGCCGATATCAGAGCCGAAATCGCCGCGGAATCAAAAGCTTTTTTTGAAAGAAACGGACGCCGCCCCGGACTTGCGGTGATAAGGATCGGCGATGATCCCGCTTCTGCCGTATACGTCAGAAACAAGATGCGCGCCTGCGCGGACGTCGGATTTGAAACGAAGGATATTATCCTTCCCTCCGACTGCGGATCCGAAAGAGCGCTTGCGGAGATTGCCGCGCTCAACGACGATTCGTCGGTGGACGCGCTTCTCGTTCAGCTTCCGGTTCCTCCCGGATACGATCCGAAGGTCTTTATCGACGCGATCGATCCCGACAAGGACGCAGACGCCTTCCACACGCTCGACGCGGGCCATCTGACTGTCGGGAACGGAAATATACTGCCCTGTACTCCCGCGGGCATTGTGGAGCTTCTGCGCCGCTACTGCGTGCCCGTGGCGGGAAGGGAAGCCGTGGTTATCGGCAGGTCCGACATCGTCGGACGTCCCGCCGCCGCGATGCTGCTCGCCCTCGACGCTACGGTGACTATTGCTCACAGCCGCACGAAAGATCTCGCATCGGTCGTGAGGCGAGGTGATATAGTCGTTTCGGCGGTAGGCAGGGCCGGACTTATCACGGGCGACATGCTCAAGCCGGGCTGCGCTCTGATCGACGTCGGAATGAACCGCGACGCCGAGGGAAAGCTTTGCGGCGACGCCGATTTTGCTTCATGCGAAAAGGTTGCAGGATACATAACACCGGTTCCCGGAGGCGTCGGTCCGATGACGGTCGCGATGCTTATGCGCAATACGATGAACGCTGCGCTGAAACGCGAATCGGTTTGCTGATTTACCTAAAGAAAGGGCCTGTGAATTCCCCGGCGGAACTCACAGGCCCTGTGATTATTTGTTTTTGCTGATCTTAGCCATAATCGAATCCCAGGACAGGCCGTACTTGTCTGCGATGTCGCGGGCATAGCTTTTTCCGTCGGGCTTCGCACGGTAAATCTTGAAAGATCTCTTTCCGAGATCGATTCCCGCGACGAGAGTGTCGATTCGCGTGCCGCCCTTTGCGGAGCAGTTGGCGTTGATCTCGTCTATTTCGACGAGAGCTCGTGCAGATGCGTCGAGAAGAGCGTGCGGCAGCCGGCCATAGAGAATCCGGATAAAACCTCCGCCGCGATGTATGACGCCTCGTAGGCGCCTGTGGAGGACAGCGATTCGTCGAGAAGGACGAGCGAGTGAGCCGTCACTCTTTCAAAGATTTCGTTAAGACGCGCGCATTCCTCTCCGAGACGTCCTTTGTCCACCGTGTCCTCGGCTCCGGTCGGAAATGAGTGAATATCGCGTCGCAAGGAGAAACAGTTACTTTTTCGGCCGGAAGATACAGTCCAAGCTGGAACATCGCCTGACAGAGGCCGAGCGCGCAGGTTATTACCGATTTCCCGCCTCTGTTGGGCCCGGAGAGCACGTATATCGTGGCGTTTTCGTCAAAGACGAGATTGTTCTTCACGATATTGCCGCCGACTCCCCGGAGGGCAATCTGCGGGTTGTAGAGGCCTTCAGCCGAAAACGCCTTTTCTTCCATCGGTCTGATTTCGGGCGGGCAGAGCACGCATCCGCAGTCCTGCAGCGACTGCATCAGCTTCGCGCCTTTGATCAGAAACTCGATCTCGGGCATAAGATTCAGGAGAAATTCGGTATTTTCGAGAACGTACTGCTGGACGATTTTTTTCCAGCTGCGCAGAGAGGATTTGTAAACGTCGTTGATAGCCGAATTGAAGGCGTGAGCCAGCGCGGTTTTCTGTGTATCCGACGCTTTCTTGCCGAAGGGGACGAGATTCGCTATACAGGTGTACTCGTCGTCCTTGAAGCTGAGTCTCAGAATCTTGTCGATTACGTCGCCCGAGCGGAAGTATTCGGGATTGATCGAGAGAACGCCGGCGGAAGCGGGACGGAGCTGGGCGTCGAGATTGACGCCGATCGTTACGCTCTTTATCTCGCGGACACGGCTCGTCAGTTCGGCAAGCTTCTCGTTGAGCTCGCTGTAATACTCGCTTTCGGCAAGTTCGGCTATATAGTCGCGCAGGCGGGTAAAGGCCCTCCCGCGAAGCTGCAGACCCTCGGCGTGCAGTCCGTCGTCAAGGGTGTCCACGCTTGAAATATAGAGCTCGATCTCTGTTATGCTGGCAAGATAGTCGTAAGTGTCCCCGCCGTCCGCCTCGAGACGTCTCAGCTCCATTATATCCTGAAGTATCGGAAGAAGTTTTCTCAGAGTGGAAACGAGAGACGGATTGTCCAGAAGGTCTCTGAAGGTCTCCATCCGATAGTTGATTATATCGGTGTCGGTCGTGAAGAAATCGGGTAAGGACGAGTTCTTCAGGTCGAGTATTTCGCAAAGACCGATTTCCTCACAGACCTCCTCGGTAATATAGGGGCGGTCGGCGGAAGCCAGATGCTCGTTCTGCTTCTCTCCGGAAGGATAAAGAAGCGAAAAGTTTTCGGGTATATTGAGTTTAGCCATGTTTGTAGTCCTTCCGTATCAGTTATCGTCCGAATCTCCGTCGGAGGTTTCCACGTCGTCGCGGAAATCGAGCGGCCCGTCGCCGGTCAGCGACTCGAACTCCGGAGCGATTCCGTCGAGACGAATCTCGGACAGAGGGTTCTTTTCCATCGACGCCTCGATTTCTCCGCTCGCGACGTGCGTATATATCTGGGTTGTGTTCAACTGTTCGTGTCCGAGTATCTCCTTGAGCACCCGGACGTCGACTCCGCCGTTCCGGTACATAAGCGTCGCGGCCGTATGCCGCAGCTTGTGGACCGAGAGATGCCGGTATCCGAGTCCGGCCTTGTCGAGATATTTTTCAACAGTCCACTGTACCGCCCGGTTGCTGATCCTCTCGTTCCTTGACGATAGAAACAGCGCCTTCGTGCCGACGTTAGCGTATTTCGGCGACATACGCATCGGAAGATACTCGGTCATCGCCTCGCGGCAGGCGGAATTCATATAAATAATGCGCTCCTTGTTGCCTTTTCCGATGACTCTCACCGAGCGCAGATTCCTGTCCACGTCACCGATGTTGATTCCGGTCAGCTCGGAAAGACGCATTCCGCAGTTGAGAAAGAGCGTTATCATGGTGTAGTTCCGCAGACGCGCTTCCGCAGGTCTCGTTTCACGGTCGGTTGCCGCGGCGGAGAGGAGAAGAAGCGACTCTTCGTACGTCAGGTATTTCGGAAGTGCCTGTCTCTTCTTCGGCGCCTCGATCGTCTCGGCGGGGCTTGCCTGCATAATGCCTCTTTTAACCGTCAGATATTTGTAAAAGCCCTTTATTGCGGAAAGTTTTCTCGCACGCGCTGCGGGGGCTTTTTTCAGCTTCCTTTCGCAGTAAAAGAGATAGTCGTATATTTCGGCTGTTTTAACCGATGTGAAAAAGGAGGCGTCAAGTCCGGTTATGTCTTCCTCGGGATTGTCGAGAGCGAGACGTCCGCGTCTCGCCGACAGAAGATACCTGAAGAAGTTTCGCAGATCGAGCATATACTCGTTGATGGTTTTGACCGAGCAGCCCTGAATGACCGCCTTGTAATTCGCAAATTCCCGCAGAAGCTCCGGATACTGCGAGCTGTCGTATTCGGTACTCACCGGTATTATTCCTCCTTTCCGCAGTTTTTTTTCTATCAACAGGATATACCGTTGTTATATCTATTATACACTTTTTTTGCGCAAAATTCAATTCCTCTATCACTCCGCCCGGGCCGAAAGAGAAGGAAAGTATTGATTTTATCACTAAAAACAATTATAATATATTGTCGAAAATCAAGATACGGGACCGCGACTGTCCGCGCTCCCGCGGAGGAAATATGAAATTTAAGGAATTTTGGAAGCTTTATT
>JAGDAM010000289.1 GCA_017959485.1 Clostridia bacterium | reverse complement strand
TTTCGACCGGGTCTGCGATATCGCCGACGCGCTCCGGGCAAACGGCGTCGAAGGAGCCGAGATTCAGCTTGTCGGCTGGAATATCTCGGGTCACGACGGCCGTTTTCCGCAGCTTTTCCCGGCCGACGAACGTCTCGGAGGCGAGGAGGGACTGAAAAAAGCGATAACTCACGCAAAATCCCTCGGATACCGCGTTTCCCTGCATACCAATCTTATCGATTCATACGAGATCGCGGACTGCTTCAGCTGGGACGACGCCGTCGTGGAACGCGACGGATCTTACTGCCGCGGCGGTCAGTACGGCGGCGGTCAGGCCTGGCACGTCTGCACCGAGGCGCAGAAGAAAAACTGCGAAAAGGATCTCGAAAGAATCGCCTCCCTTGGCCTTGACGGGCTTCATTTTACCGACGTTATCTCGATAGTCGAACCAGACGACTGCCATTCCGAAGCGCATCCGGTATCGACGTCGCAGGGAATCAGAGACGTCTGCGGCATAATGGATCGGATACGCGGGACGATGGGGGGCTTTTCCTCCGAAGGGACGATGGATTTTGCCGTAGGGCACGTCGATTACGGTCTTTACGTGTCTTTCGGCGACGGATTCGGCAGAAAGCCGGTCCCGGTAGCCGACTGTTTCCTGCCTTTCTTTGAGCTTGTATATCACGGAATTATCCTGTACAATCCGCTCAGCCCTTCGGTAAACTATCCGATCAAAACGCCTCGCGAGCGTCTCTACGCGCTGCTTCGCGGCGGCAGGCCGACCTTCTATTTCTTTTCGAAGTTCCGCACAGGCGGCTCGGCCAACTGGATGGGCGAGACCGATCTTGTAACGACTACCGATGAAGACCTCGCATTTTCCTGCCGCACGGTAGCCGGAGCGCTCCGCGAATACCGCGAAACCGGTCTCGACCGGCTTCAGCTTGAGTATATGACCGATTATAAGGTTGAGGAAAACGGAATTGAATACGCCGAATACGCCGACGGGACGGTCGTCTGCGGCAATTTCGGCAAAGACGCCGCGGTCTTCCGCGGACGGCCGCTCCCTCCCGGGGGATTAGTTGTCATATCACGTGAAAAGGGGAAAAGAAAATGAAAAAACAGCCGATGAAAATTCTGTTGGTCGCTCTTGCTCTCTCGATGATCCTGCCGCTTGCCGCCGGGTGCGGCAACGCCGCCTCGGAGTCCGGTGACACGACGGTTCCCGCCGTCACGCTTCCGGAAAACGGAGGCACGTCGGGCGAAGCCGAGACCGACGCCGCGACCGCGGCCGTCCCCGATCTTCCCGACAGGAACTGGGAGCGCGATTTCCGGGTTCTCGGATGCGGCGACACCGGATCCGATTCTTTCCCGACTTTTGAGATCTTCGCGGAAGACCTCACCGGCGAGGCGATGAACGACGCCGTTTACACCCGCAACGAGACGGTCAGCCGCAAATACGGGATAGGCGTCGTTCAGACCCTCGTAAAAGACACCTCTGCCCGTATTACCTCCGACTGGAATTCGCACGAGGACAGCTTCGATCTTGTTTTTGCCGATATCAGCAAGGTCGGCGGACTCGCGCGCAGGGGCATGTTCAACGATCTGACCAAAGTCGACTACATCGACTTCTCCAAACCCTACTGGTACTCCGACGTCAACGGTATCGTTTCGATAAAAGGACGCATCTACTACACTTCGAGCGATTATTCGCTGCGCGACAAGAACCGTGTCCAGTGCATGGTCTGCAACGACGCGCTGCGAGTCGACAGGCAGCTCGAATCGGTTCCCGAGCTCGTGAGGAATTACGAGTGGACGGCGGAAAAGATGTTCGAATTCGTCTCGGCGGCAACCTTCGACGTGAACGGAGACGGCGTCCGCACTTCGGACGACAGCTTCGGAATCGCGCTTCACGCCTACCACGCCTTCCCGGCCTTCTGCTTCGGCATGGGTATGCGGATTGTCGGCAAGGATGACGCCGACGGCCTCGTGCTCGTCTTGAATCCCGACCGCGACACCGAGGCGGTCGACCGCGCTCTGAAGATCTGCGGAGGAGAGGGCGCCATGTTCCCCGAGGATTACGGAAGAAACTGGGATATCAACTCGGACACCTTCGAGGCGGGCAGGTCGCTGTTCAGCGTGAACTCGATCCATTTCGTCAGCTATTACAACCGTGTCTGCGAGTTTGATTTTACCGTCTGCCCCTTCCCGACGTATGATTCCGATCAGAAGGCATACTATACAATCCCCGACGTCAGATGCATGCTCTTTTCGATCCCCGTGACCTGCGCGGATCCGGATTTCTCCGGATTTGCCCTCGAGGCGTTTTCATACGAATCGACGGCGACCACCTGCGCCACCTTTGTCGAGCTTCTCTGCAAGGCGCGCAACGTGCGCAACGCGGACAGCGTGGAAATGATCAATTTGCTCTTTGACGGAATCGTCTACGACGGCAGTCTCTTCTACTCCGATTCGATTCCGCTCTACAATATCATCGACCAGAAGATCCCGCAGTCAAAGTCCAACACCTACCTGCGCGAATCAAACTCTCTGAAAAAGAAGGCCGAGAACGAAATTGCGAAGATCAACGACGCTTTCGGAAACTGAGCGCGTTTCTTTCGCGAATTCCGGGCATTTGCGCGTCCGGGAAAAATAATGATGTCGAAAACGACGGAGGCGAACTTTATGATAACTGCCGGAAAAACGCTCTGCATCGGGATCGCCGGAGGGACGGGAAGCGGCAAGACGACCATCACCGAAAGGTTAGCCGAGACGTTTGCCGGGAAGGTGAGCGTGCTTTACCACGACAGCTACTATCTCGCGAGGGACGGACTTCCGCTTTCCGAGCGGGCGAAGCTCAATTACGACCATCCCGACGCGTTCGAGACCGAT
>JAGDAM010000288.1 GCA_017959485.1 Clostridia bacterium | reverse complement strand
CCGCCGCCGCGGCCCCCGCGGCGGCGGTCAGTATCAGAAACAGTTCATTTCGCATTTTTCCCTCTCAGCCGCGTCACGTCAACCGGACGCGTCAGACGCATCATCACCGCCGCGGTGATCAGCACGGTGCAGCCGGAGATCACGAGAACGGTCTGCCCCGCGGCGGTCCCGACAAGCGCCGCGAACCAGTCGCGGTTGATGATATAGAGAAGCGGGACGTTTAAAAGCATAATCACAACCATGCCGTAATACTCGCGCCGGCACCCGGATATCATCGTCTCGAGTTCGCTGTTGACGAGCCGCTCCTCGGTCATCCTTTCGACGATGGGCAAAAGCGACGCGGAGCACTCGAAATCGTCGCAGCAGGCGATAAGCATCTCGCACCATTCTTTAAAAATCGGATTGCCGCAGGAGCGCTGCAGTTCCCGAATACATAAAACGGTATCTGCGGAAAGCATGGTCGCGCTGACAAGAAACCGGCTGAAGATCTCGTATACCGGTCTGTGAAGCCCGGGAAGGTTGATTCTGACGGCCTCGGTCAGGCACCCGGTCCGCATATACGACGAGGAGATGACCGAGAGAGCCGTCTCGAGTTCCTCGTTCAGTTTTTTGTCGAAGGCGGTTTTGGAAATCTGCGCCGCAAAGACGGGAAAGACGCAGCACGCGAGCAAAAAAACAGGATACAGAAACAGTATTCCCGCCGCGTACAGAAACGCCGGAGCCGCCCACGCTGCGGCGAGAGAGACAAAGCAGAGCCGCGCGAACGCGCCGTCGCTTCTTTCCCCGTCGTAAGCCCCGACCGCCGCCTTCAGCGCGGACGGAAAGGCGCCGCTCTTCCCTTTCGCGGCCCGCACGCGTCCCGCGAGCGAAGAATCTCCCGCGGTGATTCTTTCGATATCTTTTCCGATCGCCGACGGCGTTATTCCCGCGGCCAGCATAATACCGGCGGAGAACAGCAGATATGAGACCGCCGTAAATATTCGCACCGTAATCATACTAACGCATAAACCTGAATTCGCGAAGCGCCGATTCGGGCGCGCCGTGCTCCTTCAGCCGGGCGAGCAGTTCGGGAGAGGCGGGGAAAGGACTGGTGAAGGCGCCGTCAACGTATTTGTAGAGCGTCCGGTAGACCCGCCGGGAGTTTCCGTAATCTGCGACGCATTCGGTAATATCCATTACTCTCCTGCGGTTGTCTTCATGTCTGCCGCAATATACGACCACCGGAAACGCCTCCGCCGCCTGCAGCATGGAAATGTTGAAATCGATACCGAACTTTTTCTGGCACAGAAGAGCGATTCGGGTGTGCGCCGCCTCGCCCGGGCCCGAATGGACGGTCGAAACGACCGTGTGCCCGGTCAAAGCCGCCTCGACCGCCGCGTAGCACTCAACGTCTCGCATCTCTCCGACGCATACGATGTCGGGATTGAAACGCAGCGACGCCACGACGAGATCCTCCTGAGCGACGTCCTGTCTTTCGTTTTCGGACGGGCGCGAAATTGTATGGACCACGTTGTTTGAGACGCGTCCGCTGCCGTCGCGCCTGACGAGCGACAGTTCTCTCGCTCCAGACTCGATGGTAAAGATGCGCTTCCCGTCGGGCATGTCGCCGAGGATCGCGCCGAGAAGCGTCGTCTTGCCCGACGACGTCGCGCCCGCGATCACGAAAGAGACCCCGTACCGGCAGAGCAGACGCAGAAAGGCGACCATCTCGGCCGTAGCGGTTCCGCCCGACACGATCCTGTCGAGACCGATTTGAGTATTGTGAAGTATTCTTACTGAGACCGCGACTCCGCGGTCCGCGTCTATCAGCGGATATCTGAGCGCGGTGATGCGATTGTTGCCGGGAAGATGCCCCTGAGCCATCGGGGACGCGCCGTCGAGGACCATCCCCGAATTCTGAAGCAGACGCCGCACGATATCCTCGGCGTGTCCCGGAGATCTGAAATGCTCCGGGGATTTTATAACCCTTCCGTCGCGGAAGGTGACGGCGACGTCGTCCCAGCCGTTGACGTTGATCTCCTCGACGTCGTCCGACTCGAGGAAAGGCGTCAGGATGCTGTATCTCGCCATTTCATTGAACAGCCGCAGGCACAGTTCGTCCCGCGAAAAGCCGCGCACGCCTTTCTGGCAGTCCGAAACCGATCTTTCGATAACCGATCTCAGCAGCTCGTCGTCGCTCCCGTCGGAAAGAAGTCCGGTATAATTGCGCGACACGTTGTCGCGCACCTCTTCGAGAAGCTCCCAGAAGTCCACGTATCCCGAGCCATCCCCCTTAACGGAGGAAGCGCCGGCATATCTTCCGGCTCCGGCCGGGTAAATCGTTTCATTCGTCATCTTCCGCCTCCTCGCCGCGCGCACCTGCGCCGGTGCAGAATCCGCAAAGCATCCCGGTCGCGTGCGCAAGGCGCCGGTCCTCCGACCGGTCGAGCGCGTTCCCATCTGAAAACCGCTGCTTGAGCTGTCTAATATGCGGAAAAACGTAATCGCATCTTTTCATCGCTCCGACCGTCTCGGAGAGCGGTCTGAATATTTCCGCGTCGGGATTGTTCAGCACGCGGACGTGCCTCCCGGTGGCGAATTCGCCGTCCGGAAAAAGCGGAAGATTTGACTCGTAAAAGACTATCGAGCTTCTGTCGGGAGCGTAGACCCTCATCACCCGGTCGGAGTTTCTGAGCGCAGCCACGCAGAGAGGGTCGGAAGCCGCGGCCGCGGGGCAGTCGATAACGAGATAATCGGTGATCTTTCCCAGCTTTTCAAGAAAAACCGCCGCCCTTCCCTCACTGAATACCGGAAAGGACCGGCAGTTCTCTCCCGGAGCGTATCCGAAAAGGATCAGGTTGCCGTTGCCCGGCGTGACGTTGGCGTATTTCAGTATGTTTTCCTCGGATATCTCAACGGAGGAAAGAGCTCCTCCCACCGAAAGGAAGCCCTCCTTCCCCGCGTTGATGACGGCGGACAGCGGCGGAACCAGCGAGTCGCAGAAAAGCAGCGACACCGTCGACTTTCGGGACAGTCCGACCGCGAGACGCAAAGCCATAGTCGTCTTTCCGCAGCCGGGCGGCCCCCAGACGGTCACCGTCATGACCCGCCGCCTTCCGCGCCTCCGGCGTCATCCGTCACCTCCGCGGAGCCGTCGGTGTCCGCGGCTTTTGCCTCCTCTTCCGCAGATTCGATCAGTTCGCGCTGCGCAGCGAGCAGGCCCTCGGCGCGGGGATCGTTTCCGTGGCAGATAAAGGCGCAGTGATAACTCGTTTTCGGTCCCAGCGCGAAGAGCGTCAGCGCCTGTTTGTCGCAGACTCTGAACATCACCGACGCCGCCGGCTTCACCTCGCCCGAGGTCCCCTCGTCCGCCCTGTCCCGCGTGACGCCGTCGGACGAAACGGTGGATATAACCTGAACGTATCTGAGAGTGTCGGGAACGTAAATCCCGTCCGGGCCTGAAACGTAAACGCGCACGACGTCTCCGTTTGTCAGCTGACCCGAGAACGCGCCGGAAAAGGAGGTTACCTGGACGGTCAGCGCGCACTCTCCCTCTTTAAGCGATCCGAGAACCTCCGCGGTTCCCGAACCGTCCGCCGAAAGCTTTTCGGCGAGGAATATATCCCCTTTCGGAATATCCGACGAGGCGTATTTTCCGACGATCTGCTCCGCGTCGGTAACGGACCCCGGAACCGCCGATGGCATCATAACCGTTTCGATCATATCGGCGGTGACGAGGGTGCCGCGGCCGATTCTTCTGCGGGCGACGGGGACCGCCGTTTCTTTCTTTTCGATGCGCACGAAGAAAGGCAGAATCCCGAAGAAAAGTAAAACCGACAAAATAATGCAGATTGCTCCGATAAGCGTCCTGCTTCTTAACAAAATCTCAGTCTCCGTTCCGCCGCCGGCGAGCGGCTTTTTTTATTAATATTCAAGTATTATCGCCGTGTTCGGATTCGTTTCGGGGCGCGAACGCAAAGCCGCGCCTCAGATTATCAGGCACGCGACCGCAGTTCCGGCGAAGAAAAACGGAACGAGCGGCACTCTCGCGCCGGCGGCGGGCTTCGCCTTTCCGGCCGCCGCGACCGCGAGCGATATTATTATAAAGAGTATACAAAACGCAAGAGTGAAAAGCATGGCGGCGCAGCAGGCGCGGAAGCCGAGCGCAAAGCCGAGAGCCGCCGCGATCTTAACGTCGGCGCCGCCCGGCGCGAGATCGCGCCCCCACCGGTAAACGGCGTAAAAAGGCAGAAAAAAGAAGGCGGATGAGGCCGCCCGGATCAAAAGACCCGACGGTTCGGCAAGACCGAAAAAACCGCACAGAAAAAGCGACGCCACGGTACGGTTGGAGACTTTTCGCGTCATAAGATCCTGGACCGAGGCGGAGAGAAGAACTCCGAGCGTCGCAGCGCTGAAGACCGACCCGGCGTTGAATCCGCGAAAAACGAATAACAGCGCCGCGACTGCGGCAAAAACCGCTCCCGACTGTACGTAAGGATAGGGACGCCGGGAGTCCTCCGCGGGCGGACAGCCGCCCGCGGACAGATCTCGGGATTCCGGCATGTTCAGGCGGAATAGTTGAACAGGTCGGTTATCTTTGCCGCGACCGCCGGGAAAACGGTATCCTTCATAAGCGCGTAGGCGAGGGTCAGCAGAAGAGCGCCGATCACAACCGCTATGAGGATTTTTACCGCCTCGCCGATATACGCCTCGGCGCGCTCGTCGGACGCGAGCTGCTCACGGCGGGAGATACGCGAGTTGATTCTTTCGGCGGCGGCTTTCGCGGCACGCGCGGCTTTTTTCAGGACAGACATGTTTTTTCCTCTTTCCCCGCCCGGCGGGCGGAATGCCCGCCGGGCGAAAATTTATTTCGATTTTATTAATAAAACCGCAAACGTTCGCGCTTTTTGTGAACTTATTTGCCGATTTATTAACGAATCGTGAACATATTTTAGCACAATTATTTCACCTTGTCAACATTTTATTAACACTTTTTTCATTTTTTCTTAAAAATTTTTTGGACGTGTCTTCCGAAAAGCATTGCAAATAATATATTTTTTTGGTATAATTATTATGTATAATTCTTTATCCAGTGCGAGGACCCGCCGTTGGACAACGCATCTGCCTCACCCGGCTCCCTGATCCGCAATTTTTCCATCATAGCGCACATCGACCACGGAAAAAGCACGCTTGCCGACCGCCTGCTCGAGGCGACCGACACGGTCGCAAAGCGCGATATGGAAGAACAGCTTCTCGACAATATGGATCTCGAGAGGGAGCGCGGAATCACAATAAAAGCCAGGGCCGTGAGAATGAAATACACGGCTCTCGACGGAAAAACGTATATACTGAACCTGATCGATACTCCCGGGCACGTCGACTTCAGCTACGAGGTGTCAAGGTCGCTCAACGCGTGCGAGGGCGCCGTCCTCGTCGTCGACGCAACGCAGGGCATCGAGGCGCAGACGCTCGCAAACGCGTATCTCGCCGTTGACGCCGGACTCGAAATCCTCCCCGTCGTCAACAAAATCGATCTGCCCAGCGCCGACGTCGACGGGTGCAGAAAAGAAATCGAGGATATAATCGGAATACCGGCCGAGGGCTGCCCCGCCGTTTCGGCGAAACTCGGACTTAACGTTCGCGACGTGCTCGAGGCGGTCGTAAGGGACGTTCCACCTCCCGGAGGCGATCCCGAAGCCCCGCTCACGGCCTTGATTTTCGATTCGTACTACGACTCATATCTCGGCGTCGTCGTCTACGTGAGAATACGCGACGGCGTGCTCAGGGCGGGCGACAGAATCCGCCTTATGAGCAACGGAGCCGAATTCGACGTCACCGCCGTCGGCTCGATGGAGCCGTTCGGGCTCTCGCCGCTCGATTCCCTCTCCGCCGGAGAGGTCGGATATCTCACCGCCTCGATCAAGAACGTTTCCGACACCCGCGTCGGAGACACGGTCACGCTGGCCTCCCGCCCCGCCGCGGAGCCGCTGCCCGGCTTCAAGGCGGTACACCCGATGGTCTACGCCGGAATCTATCCCGAGGACGGAGCGAAATACGGCGACCTCCGCGACGCGCTTGAAAAGCTTCAGCTCAACGACGCGTCTCTGGTATTCGAGCCCGAAACCTCGACCGCTCTCGGCTTCGGGTTCAGGTGCGGATTCCTCGGACTGCTCCACATGGAGATAATCGAGGAGCGGCTCGAACGCGAGTTCAACCTCGATCTGATTACGACGGCTCCGAGCGTCATCTACGAAATCACAATGAAGGACGGAACCGAACGCCGGATAGACAATCCCTCAAGCTACCCGCCCGCCGACGAGATTGCCGAAGCGCGGGAGCCGATCGTCAAGGCGTCGATCATCGCGCCTTCCGAATACGTCGGAAACATAATGGAACTCTGCCAGGAGCGTCGCGGAACCTACGTCGATATGAAATATCTCGACGCGAACCGCGCGGATCTCCGCTACGAGCTTCCACTCAACGAGATCATATACGATTTCTTCGACGCGCTGAAGAGCCGTTCGCGCGGATACGCCTCGCTCGACTACGAGCTGGCGGAATACCGTCCGTCGAAGCTCTGCAAGCTCGATTTCCTCCTCAACGGCGAACAGGTAGACGCCCTCTCGTTCATCGTACATGAGGAAAAGGCCTACGCCCGCGCGCGCCGGATAGCCGAACGGCTGAAGGAAAACATTCCGCGCCAGCTCTTCGAGATACCCATTCAGGCGGCGGTCGGCTCGCGCATAATCGCGCGCGAAACGGTCAAGGCGCTGCGCAAGGACGTTCTCGCCAAGTGCTACGGCGGCGACATCACGAGAAAGAAAAAACTGCTTGAAAAGCAGAAAGAGGGCAAGAAAAAAATGCGCCGGCTCGGTTCGGTGCAGGTGTCTCCCGAGGCCTTTATGGCCGTGCTTAAACTCGGAGACGGAGACGGTAAATAACAGACGATACCGTACAATTATATTGACAGGAGCACAAAATGGGGCTTAGAAAAACGAGAAAGCCGCTCGGGCTTTACATTCATATTCCTTTCTGCAAAAGCAAGTGCGAATACTGCGATTTCTGCTCGTTCGTACCGAACAGCGACGCGGTAATCGAGCACTACGTCGACGCACTCATCCTCCAGATGGAGGATTGGTCCGACAAATGCCGCGGAAGAGACGTCGACTCGATCTATATCGGAGGAGGAACGCCCACCTTCCTGTCGGTAAAGCATATCTACCGCATTTTCAACGCGATATACGACAATTTCAGAGTCTCGCGCGGAGCCGAGATCAGCATCGAGTGCAATCCCGCCACCGCCGATTTGGGCTCGCTCAAGAAGCTCCGTCGGCTCGGTATCAACCGGATCAGCATCGGGCTGCAG
Organism: Clostridia bacterium; assembly: GCA_017959485.1. The sequence continues at coordinate 1,642 of JAGDAM010000288.1, read as the reverse complement.
AGCGCCAACGACAACGAACTTCAGGCGCTCGGACGGATACATACCTACGCAGATTTCGAGCAGACCTTCGAGAACGCCCGCCGCGCCGGGTTCGACAATATCAGCGTGGATATCATGTACGGCATTCCGGAGCAGACCGACCGCAGCTTTATTCGCACGCTGTCGCTCGTCTCCTCCCTGTCGCCCGACCACATATCGCTCTACGCGCTCAAAATCGAGGAGAACACCCCATTCGCTCAGCGCCGCGGCACGCTTAACCTTCCCGATGAGGACACCGAGTACGGAATGTACGTCAAGGCGGTAAAATACCTTGCCGACAAAGGATACGAAAGATACGAGATATCCAACTTCGCGAAGCGCGGATACGCCTGCCTGCACAATCTGAAATACTGGCACTGCGACGAATACCTCGGCCTCGGCGCCGGAGCTCATTCCTGCTTTGACGGAGAAAGATTCGCCGCCACCCGCTCGGTCAGGGATTATATCGACGGACTTGAGATAATCAACAACGACATAAAGGTAATCGTCTCCTCCGACACGCTCGACTCGCAGGAGAGCATGGAGGAATACGTCATGCTCGGAATGCGGCTTGAGGAAGGCGCCTCGGCCGCCGATTTCGAGGACAGATTCGGCGTCTCCTTCGCCGACAAGTACGGAGCCCGGCTCGAGGAGTTCATCCCCGACGGATTCGTCGAAAAGACCGACGAGGGATACCGGTTCACAACGCCGGGCATGTTCGTGTCCAATTACATTCTTTCCGAAATACTTGACCTGGAGAAAAAAGATGAGTAAACAAAACGACGAAAACGAGATCATTCTGGACTCGGAGGGAAAACCCGAGGTAGTCGAGGTCGAAGACGAAGAGGGCAACACGATCCGGCTCGAGATCGTCGGCGCCTGCATAGACCGCGGTTTCCAGTATTACGCTCTCATTCCCGAGGGCAGCGCCGACGAGGACGGCGGGTTTGAGGAGTTTATGATTTATAAACTGAAGGTGCTCGATGACGGAGAGCGCGAACTTGAGGAAATCGAGGACGACGCCGAGTTTGAGCGGATAGCCGAAAAATTTCTCGAGGCATTCGATACCGAGACCGACTACGATTGAATAAGTTTTTTACCCTGCTTGGTGCGTGATTGCCGGTATATCGGGACCTACGCGTATAAACAGGAGTCCGAAGGAATGCTCAAGGGCCGTTTTGCAGACCTCCCGCAAGGACTGTTACCGATTGACTTGTCTCGGTACCGCGCGGACGCTGGGAGCAGTGAAGCCCGCGATAGGACCCCACCCTTAACTTAGGGTTTCCTTTTTGCGGCACACGGCCCGGCGGGGATTGAAAAAGCCCGCAAAGCGGGCTTTTTCAATCACGCCGAAGGCGTGTATGTAATCAAGCGCGTCAGCGCTTGGATGTAATCAGCGCGCAGCGCTTGGATGTAATCAGCGCGCAGCGCTTGGATGTAATCAGCGCGTCAGCGCTGGATGTAATCACGCCGGAGGCGTGGATGTATCCAAGCGATCCGGCGCAACGTGCATACAATGCTTCGCATTGATTACATACAGTCCTTCGGACTGATTACATCCAGCCCTCCGGGCTGATTACAGACCGCTCTGCGAGCAGATTACATACACGCCTTCGGCGTGATT
>JAGDAM010000287.1 GCA_017959485.1 Clostridia bacterium | reverse complement strand
ATCCCCTTAATTGGAAAGGCAAACGTAATATAGTATTTGGGATGTCACCAATTTCCTTCAGCGATTACCGTTTTTTTTACAGTCTGCGAACACTGTGCCGATGACGTTTCCGCAACCCGGCGGCCGGGCGGACGTCACCCGTTATTATCACCCGCTGTTTTTCGGTTGTGTTGAGCTTTTTCCTCTCTCGTCCGCTCACGGGTCTCGCCGTCAACCGTTCCGGCGGCTTTTCTTGCCAGGATATGCGGAAGATTGAATACTTTCCCGTTCTCCGATTCCTCTTTTTCGAACTTTTCAATAATATTCAGCGCCCGGAACCGCTCAGCGCCCGAAAAGTTGTCGTTTTTGACAATCTCGCAGAGCACCGGAACCGACGAAGGCCCCAGGTTTCTGAGATACTCTATGTCCAGGGAGTACTTGGGATTTTCGACGGCGCGCGTGTAGTTGTAACGGGCGATTATGGCGTCGGTGTCGGGAACTGCGAGCAGTGTAAAGCAGGAAACAGTCAGCAGGATCACCGCGGCGGTGAAGGGAATCTTTTCGATAAACTGGTGCAGGATCGCGACAATGAACAGAAGGATCAGCAGCGCCATGAACCAGAGCGCGTAGAGGCGCAGCCGCGTAAGACCGTATTGCCGGACGTACATTATCATCTGCGAGATCGCGGTCGAAGAGATGACGACGGTCATCAGCGAGAGAAGCACGGTTATTACCCTGACCGCGACCGGCGTCTTGCCGGATTCCGTCTTCTTCGAGAAGGCCCGGAGAGCGATGAGGGTCAGGGCGTTGACCGCCGCCACTATGCAGAGACGGAAGAATCCGTCCCGCGCAAATTCTGAGAAAGAGTACGCGCTCGGCAGGGTGGAGGTCAGGACGGCTTTGTAGTAGTCCGACTGCGCGGCGATGAATACCGCGTAGAGGAAGAGCAGCGGCGCGACGGCGACCGAGCCGAGGAGCGGCGGAGCGAATCTGATATTTGAGACAAAAGATTCGCTTCTTTCGCGGCCGGAGGTGTTGTCGCCTGTGTGAGCCGAGCTGTAAAGAGCCGAGAATACGAGTATTCCCACCGGAATGCCGAGGAACAGGTCAAGCAGCTGGTTCGGGAGTTCGATTCCGAACAGACGGTTTTTCAGTTCGCCGAGAATTCCCGTGAAGTTGCTGTCAAACGAGAGCAGCCATAACACCAGCGCCGTGGGGACGACCGCGAGGGCGATCCCGGCGAGTATGATGAGGAGTGTTTTTCCGAACCCCTTCATCCGGCGGCCGGAAGATATGGCTTTCGGAGCGGCTCCGATATTAATGAACGGAAATACGAAGAAAGCCGACGCCGCCTCGAACGGGAAGAGCTTTCCGGCGTGTTCCTCAAACGCGGCTTCCGACGAGGTCCGGCAGAATAGGAAGAAGGCGGCGCAGATATAGGAGCAGACAAAAAAGAGTATTACGCCGCTGCCCGAGAAGAACAGGGAGAGCGTGATCAGAAGCGCGGATACCGGATAAAACATGCCTCTCGGTTTTTTCGGGTGTCCGCCGAGGAATACGAAGGCATACGCGAAAAGGACGAAGGTGAAGATCAGAGACGCCGGCGGATAGTTCTGTACCGAGAAGGCGCGGCAGAAAAGGTATCCGAGGGGCACCGAAAGCCACGCAAGAATCCTTTCTTTTTTTGAGTATTGTTTTTCGGTTTTCAGCGTTGTTTCTTCAGCTGCCGCGTTATTCATCTTTTTCATCCTTTCTGTACTCGATAATGTCGCCGACTTCGCAGTCGAGCGCTCTGCAGATCGCGTCGAGCGTCGAGAAGCGTACGGCTTTGGCTTTTCCGGTTTTAAGGATAGACAGATTGGCAAGCGTGATTCCGACCTTTTCGGACAGCTCTCCGAGCGACATCTTCCGCTTGGTCATCATTACGTCGAGGTTTATTACGATCATAGAAATACCTCCCGCCCTTCAAACCGTCAGGTCGTTTTCTTCCTTGAGCAGGACCGCCGCCTCGATCACGTTCTTCACGACCCTGACGGAGAGTCCGGTAAAGAGCACCGCCGCTCCGACGGCGAGCGCTATGACCGAGCAGAAGGTAAGAGACGTCAGTATGATGCCCATACAGATCAGACACCACGAGATGTACCTGATCAGCTCTACCGCCGCCGGCGTGAAGACCTTCAGTTTCCGCACAAGGATCAGCAGCGCGAAGAGCAGCCCGAGTCCGAGCAGCATCAGCGCGATCTCGGAGTAGCCGGCGATATACACGAGCGACCTCTGGAAGCCGCTCAGCGAGAGATACGCTCCGCGGCTGTCGGGGAGGCGAAGAAGGTACTCGATGAATCCCGGGAGAAAAAATGCGAGCGCGACCGTGCCCGCCAGCATTATGACGGTCATCGCGATTGAAATGGATACCGACAGTTTCCGGTTGATCTTCAGCATGACGTACGTCCTCCGCAGTTGGTTTTCAGCGGTATTATAACACTGCTTTGATTGTTTGTCAATGTTTTTTTATTGAAAAACGATAAATTGTTGATTAAAGTTATCCCGCGCGGGTTCGCGAGCGCCGAACCCGCGCGGGATTGCTTTAAAGGCGGTTCCCGGGCGGCGTCATCTCCACGTCTCGGGCGACGCGGAGAGGTCGTTTTCCTTTGACTGTCAGCAGTCT
>JAGDAM010000286.1 GCA_017959485.1 Clostridia bacterium | reverse complement strand
CTTCCCTTTTCTGTTTTAAGGTTTAACAGCCCGCGCGACTCCAGCATGTTTTTCGTGTGTCTCGCGGTCCCTTCGGCTCCGTCGAATACCGGCAGCCCGCCCGACACCCGACGTATCGTCTCGGCGGCAAAAGAATAGTGCGTGCAGCCGAGAACTATCCCGTCGAAGGAGTTTTTCAAACCCTCTCGCCCGAAAAGATCTGCAAAATAGGCGTCGGTCACCGTCCGGCTTTCGATCATCCCGGCAAGTCCCGCACACCCGACGGCACGCGCTTCCGCGCCGTATTCGCGCGACAGGCGGCTGATCAGAGTTTTCAGCCGGTCCTCGGACACCGTGCGCGGAGTGGCGAGCACCGCGACACGGCGGCATCCCGCGGCGAAGGCCGGTTTGAGCGCCGGTTCGATGCCGATGATGACCGTCCCGGGATAGCTTGCGCGCAGCAGGTCCACTGCCGCGGCGGTGGCGGTGTTGCAGGCGACGACTATCGCCTTGCACCCGAACGACAGAAGCGTTTCGGTGTTTTTCAGCGACAGAGAAGCAACCTGTTCGTGAGTTTTGTTCCCGTACGGGGCGTTTGCCGCGTCGGAAAGATAAATATAGTCCTCGTGGGGCAGAATCGCGGTGAGAGCCGACAGGACGGAAAGCCCCCCGACTCCCGAATCGAACACGCCGACAGGCAGTCCGGAGTTCATTTCAGGAAAGCTCCGACGAGCGCGGCGCAGGCCGAAACGTCGCCGAGATCCGCCGTCTCTGCTCCGGTGCGGATATATCTTACCGGAATTGACAGAGCCGCGGTCCTGACGCCGACAGAGCTGCTCTGAACGGCTGACGCGTCGTCCGAACCGTCGGAGGTGAGCCGGTATTCGAAAGGCAGAGACGCGGCTTCCGCTGCGGAGGCAAGCTCTCCGACGAGTCCCGGATCGCAGATTACCGAACCGTCGCGGACCTTAATCCCGACGCCCGAGCCGAGCCCTGACTTTTTCCCCTTAGCTCCGTGAGCATCGCCCGCGGCGGCGGCGTCCACCGTAATTGCGGCGTCGGGTCTGACGGTAAAGGCGGCGGGGCCGGCGCCTCTCATTCCGACTTCGCTCTGGACCGTGAATACGAAAAAAACGTCGTCGCGCTGGCGTTCGGGACGCGAAGCGAGTTCCTTTGCCGCAGCGATAAGAACGGCGCAGCCGACTCTTCCGCTGACGGGACGTCCGGACACTCTGCCGTCTCCGAGTTTGATCAGTCCGGGCAGAAGCCGGCAGCGGTCTCCGACAGCGACCGACTTTGCGGCCTCTTCCGCGCTGCGGGCGCCGATATCCACGCCTGCTTTTTCAAATTTCAGCTCTCCCGACGGGGCGTCGGCGTCGGGAACCAGCACTCCGCGGGTACCGTTCCCGAAAACGACTTCCGAGTATGCGGCGGAAGCCGGAAGCGGCCTGCCGACCGGAGAGAGGCGAACGAATCCGTCCTCTTCAATGAAGATCGCGACGAATCCGACTTCGTCCATGTGAGCGCTGAACATTATCCGCCGTCCTTTTCCGGATCCCCGGCGCAGGCAGATAAGGTTGCCGAGCGCGTCGGTGAGGCGCAGATCGGTATAGGGAGCAATCTCCTCGGAGATTGCGGCGGCAATCTGCCGCTCGTCACCCGAAACAGCGGGTATTTCGGTCAGTTTCTTTATCAGTTCAAACATTACTGTTCCTCCGTTCCCGTCCGCGCGTCAAGACCGGCTTTGCGGGAAAAAGGGTATTTTTTCAGGAATTCGGGCAAAAGATCGGTCATCGCCCGGTAGTCGGACACGGCCGCCACGCTGCAGGAGGCGTGCAGATATCTGACCGGAGCCGATATCGCGAGGCACCGGAGTCCGGGGCCGGTTTTATGGACGGAACCCGCGTCGTTGCCTCCCGAAACGTATTTTTTCACCTGTACGGGTATTCCGGCCTCGCCCGCGATCCGCAGGCAGCCGTCGACCATATCGCGGTCGTATATCGTCGAACGGTCGAGCAGCGAAATCACTCCGCCCGATCCCACCGACGCTACGCGGCAGTTTTGATCGACGTCGGGAAGGTCTCCGATGGCTGTCGACTCAAGTATGACCGCGTGATCGGGATCTATCGCCGACGCGACCATACGGGCGCCCGTCTTTCCGATTTCCTCGCGGACGGTAAAGCAGCAGTAAAGATCGAACGGCAGTTCGGTATTCTCGCGCATGAGCTTTTCCGCGGTCAGTATTATCACGGCGCACCCGAGCCGGTCGTCTATCGCCTTCGACTTGATATAGGCGTCGTTTTCCCCGAAAAGGATGAATTCCGAATCGAAGGTTCCGCTGTCTCCGACCGAGACGTACTTCTTCGCGTCGTCGGCGGAGGCGGCTCCGATATCGATATACATCGAGGACAGCTGAGTCGTTTTCGAGCGTTCGTCGCGCGAAAGATGGTGCACCGCCTTCGCGGAGATGACTCCTTTGACGTCGCCGTCCTTTCCGGATATCACGACCGTCCTTCCGCAGAGTACCCGCGGATCTATGCCGCCGAGGCAGGCGAATTTCAGATATCCCTCTCCGGTAATATCGTTTATGATGACTCCGACCTCGTCCATATGCGCCGAAACCATCACCCTGACCGGATTCTCGGCGTCGTATCCGTCGCCTGAACCCGGGATCTTAAGAATCAGATTGCCGCACCGGTCGCCCTGCGGTTCGAAGCCCGAAGCCCGGAGACGTCTCTCTATTTTTTCGCGGACACGCTCCTCCGAACCGGTCGGACCGGATATTTCGCAGAGCCGCTTCAGCAGTTTAATATGATTTTTACCGCCCTCGGCGCCCGCCGGGACAGCGGTATCGAATTGTCCGCTCATATCGCGTCACGCACCCTTTCCGAAGTGATGAAGAGTTTGATAAGTCCGGTCAGCGACTCCGCGTCGTCGAGAGAGAGCACCTCTGCGGCCGTATGCATATTCTTCAGCGGAAGCCCGACGTCGACGACGGGAACCCCGCCGCAGGAGGTGGCGATCACGTCGGTATCGGTTCCGGCGCTGCGCGACTCGACCGAATACTGATATTTCACGCCCTCGGCGTCGGCTTCGGCGGCCAGCGCAGACGTCAGTTTCCGGTCGGTGAAGGGGGCCAGCGTCAGAGACGCTCCCCCGCCCACTTCGACGGTCTCGCTCTTTTTGGTGTCGGGAGTCCTGCCGAGATTCACGTCGGCCACGAGAGCGCAGTCGGGCCTGACGTATTCCGCAGCCGTCAGCGCGCCTCCCATGAAGGTTCCGTCCTCCTCGAAGGTCGCGAGATTGAGATAGACGTCCGCGGTCAGCTCGGCTCTCGGCACCGATGAGACTGCGGCGATCGCGCAGGCGCAGCAGGCCTTGTCGTCAAAGCCCTTTCCCGCGATACAGCCGTTCTTCAGTTCGGTGTACCGCGGCATGAATCCGACCGGCGTTCCGATACGGACGAACTTTTCAAGCGTTTCTTTCGAATATCCGGTGTCCACAAGCAGTTCCGATGCCTTTTTCAGGCGGTCGGCGTCGCCCGGTTTCTGAAGATGCGGCGGCGTCGAAGTAACTACTCCGACGATCATACGGCCGGATCCGTCGGGTTCGGTACCCCAGACGCAGACTTCGGACGACTGAAGCACCCGCGCGTCGAGTCCGCCGACCTCCTCGATCCGGAGAAATCCCCCGTCGAGTATCTCCGAGACCATCATTCCGATCTCGTCGTAATGCGTATCGATCATTATTCTTTTCGCGTCGGGCCGACCGCAGCGGCGGATGAAAAGAACGCTTCCGCCGGGAAGCATCCGGCACTCGTCGAAATAGTCGCAGGCGCGGTTGGCGAGCGAATTCAGGTCGTATTCGGTATAACCCGTGACCGACATCAGCTTCGCCATATCGATTATCAGTTTTTTCAGCCGATTTCTTTCCATGGCAGCTCCTTACAAGCTAATTACAACCTGTTTGAACAGTCTCCCCCGCTCCTCGAAATTCGCGAAACGGTCGAAGGAGGTGCAGGCGGGCGAGAGCACCACGGCCTCGCCCGGAGAGGCGATTGAGGCCGCCGCCCTGACTGCGTCCTCGAAATCGGGTACCGTCACGACTCTGAGAGACACGCCTCCGTCGGGGCGGGAAGCCGCTCTCTCCTCTATCGCCGCCTTAATCTGCGGCAGCGCCTCGCCGGTCAGCACGACCGCCGAGGAGTGCTCGAAAAGCGCGTCCGCCAGCGGCAGGAAGGAGAGATGCTTGTCCCTTCCTCCGCAGATTACGACGGTTTTCACCGGCACCGCCGACAGCGCCGCGGCCGTTCTCGTAGGAGTCGAATCTATCGAGCTGTTGTAATACTTTACTCCGTTCAGCTCTCTTACGAACTCGAGCCGGTGCTCGACTCCGTTGAATTCCCGCGCCGTGCGCAGGATCGTCTCCCGGTCGGTCATACCGGCGGTGAGCGCGATAGCGGTCATATAGTTTTCAACGTTGTGTATCCCGGGAATGCGGATGTCTGCGACGTCGAGTATCCGCTCGGTGACGCGGCCGTCGGTCCGGACTATCGCACCGTCCCGAAGCCAATACAGATCGCAGTTTTCGCGGCCGCCGGTGAGCGACTCGAAGCTGTCGCCCGGGCCGTTGTGAGCCGTGAAGAAGGACACCTTTCCGCCGAAGCGTCCGGCGGCCGCCGCCGACAGCGGATTTTTCGCGTTGAGGACAAGCAGACGCGTTTTTTCTCCGAACACCCTGTATTTCGCGGCCGTATACTCTTCCATTCCGGTGTGCCAGTTGAGATGGTTCGGAGTGATATTCGTGATGGCGGCCCGTTCGGCGGGACCGTTCATAGTCATCAGCTGGAAGCTTGACAGCTCGAGCACCGCCGTATCCCCGGGCCCGAATCTTTCCGCCGAATCGAGCAGCGGCCTGCCGATATTTCCGCCGACAAGGCAGAGCTTATCAGTGTTGAGCGGAGACCCGGACAGCAAAAGATGCGTCAGCGTCGTGGTCGTCGTCTTGCCGTCGCTGCCGGTGACGGCGACGATTCTGCCCCTCGTCAGATTGCAGAAGCACTCCATTTCGGACGTGAGCCGCGCTCCGCGTCTTACGCATTCGGGAAGCTCCCCGCTGTCGGGACGGATTCCGGGAGTTCTGAAAATCAGCGTGTCCGACATATCTCCCCCGCGGAGAATACCCGTGCAGGGATCGGCTCCGCCGATGAGTTTAATACGTCCTCCGAGCTTCGACGCTGCCGCCTCAAGCTCGGCTTGCGGTTTTGCGTCTCTGATCTCGCATCTGTCCGCGAAGGGGGTGGCGGCAAGCATCGCCGCCAGCGGAAGATTCGAAACGCCGAGACCGAGTATCACGGCCCGTCCGTTCGGACGGCTGAGGATTCCCGCGGCAAATTCGGTAAAGGTCATTTTTCACCTGTGAAGGCGTTTCCGCGCTACATCGCGCACGCGGATCGCCGAGTAAAATCAAAAAATAATATGTCTTGTATATTATAATATATTTTATACTTTTTTACAATCATTTTCTTCGCCGGCCCGGCCATATTTATTCGCTTTGATGTTGACAAGGATTGCGGGGGATGGTAAAATTATTATGTTTAAGCCGGATTCGGTTTCAGGCCCCGGCAAACCCTTCAGGAGGATTTAAAAATGATTGACCGCAAAAGCGGATTCAGATTTCAGGCGCACCGCGGCGACAGCGCGCACTTCCCCGAGAATACGCTCGTGTCCTACCGGGCGGCTATGAGCGCCGGATATCACGTTATCGAGCTCGACAACAAGTTTTCGAAGGACGACGTCTGCGTCTGCCTTCACGACGGAACCGTAAACCGGACCTGCCGCCGCGCCGACGGCTCGGTCATAGAGGAAAAAACTCCCTCCGACGCGCTGACTCTCGCAGAGCTTCAGGCGCTTGACGCCGGCCTGTTCAAGGGAGAAGAGTTCGCCGGAACGCGGATTCCGACGCTCGAGGAGGCGCTCGACGTCATTCTCGGCGAGAGCACCCTCTCGGTCAAGCTCGACAACGTGTTCCAGTCATTTAACGAGAAGCGATTCGAGATCTTCTGCTCGGTCTTAAAAAACGCTGGGCGCGAAAGAAGAATCGGACTCACCTGCAAGACTCTTCCCTATCTCGTTTATCTCGCGGAGCGTTTCCCCGAGGCCGAAATGCACTTCGACGGGAGTCTGACTCCCGAGGCGCTCGGGTTTATCAAAAACAATATCAAAGACCGCGCCGTGCTCTGGATTCCTTTTGAAAACAAAGCGACCGCCTGGTGCCGCGAGCGGAAAGCCGACGCGGCGTTCTGCGCCGAACTGCACGAATACGGCGAGGTGGGGATCTGGCTGCTTGCCGAGCCGGAGGAGCTGCGCGTCGCCGTCCGCGACTTCGGAGCCGACATCATCGAGACCACCGGAACGCTCCGTCCCGACGCGCTCGCGCTTATCTGACCGCGGCGCGGATCCCAATAATTATTACTGATCACAGGTAACTGTAAATGAAGAACGGAAGACTTGTCCGGCTTGCGGCGGCACTCGTCGCGCTCTTAATGATCCTGTCGGCGCTGGCCGGATGCGGAAACGAAACGCCCGCCGGCGCGACGACCGATGACGCCTCCTCCACTCCCGAGGCGACCGAACCCGCGCCCGAGCCGGTCCGGATACAGTACGCCGGAGGAGACGAAAAGTATACGATAATTCGTCCGGACGGCGACGCGGGAGAGATCACCGACGCGGGGATCACGCTCAAAAACGCCATTAAAACGAAGACCGGCTCGGACCTCGAACTCAAGACCGACCTCATCGCCCCTAAGGCGGGATACGAGGACAGGCCCTGCGAGATCGTCGTAGGCGAGACGACAAGGCCCGAGACCGCGGAGATCCTGGAAAAGCTCGGATACGGCGACTGGGCGGTCGCCGCCGTGAACAAAAAGATCGTTATAGTCGGCGGTTCCGACAAAGCGACGGTCACGGCGATCAATTATTTCATCAACAAGTGCCTGACATCCGACGGCATATGGGGCGGCGAAGATCATTTCTTCCGCGCCGAATATCCCGTCGAGTCGATAACAATAAACGGTACCGACGTGTCCGAATACGTCCTCGTCTACCCCGTCGTTAACTCGACCGGGTACAAAACCGCAGCGAATATCCTCTGGGAGCGGGTGGCGGTCCTCACCGGGATCAGAATGAAATTCGTATCGTCGAAGACCGAACAGTCCGCGCACGAGATAGCGGTGGGAGACGTGGGACGGGGCGCCGCGAGCGGAGCGGAGCACTCTATCACCGAAACGGTCACCGGAGTCTCCGACGCCGGAATAGGTATCAACGCCGACCATATTTTCATCTCGGGGGTCGTCGGCGGTTTCACCGACAGATACCTTCCGGCGAACAGCCGCGGAAAGATCGAGATCACGCTCCCCGCGGGCGTAACCCGCGAAAAGATCGATCTGTCCGAACCGCTGACCGAAGGCGCCGATCTGCGCGTCATGACCAGCAACGTTCTGGCCGACAATTCTCTCGGCGGGCGGATCCCCCTGATCATTACCGCATACACCTCTCTGCTCCCCGACGTAATAGGCATGCAGGAGACGAACTCCTCGGCCCACTCGGGTGTCGTGGCGGCGCTCACGCGGATCTACACGGCCGCGGGGGCCAAACTCCCGGGCGGAGGCAGCTGCTACACTCCCATTCTCTACCTGACCGACCGCTTCACCGAGATCGAATCCGGCTGCGAGCTCTTTGCCTCGAGATGGCCCCAGACCGTCACCAAATCATACGCCTGGGTCGTGCTTGAACGCAAGAGCGATGGCAAACGTTTCGCTTTTCTTAATGCCCACTGGGCTCTGATACTCGGAACCTACGACACGGTCGGCGTGCTGGGAAAGAAGATGACGAACGGGGTCGAGGGAGCCGCGTGGCGCGAAGACAACTCCCGCGTGG
>JAGDAM010000285.1 GCA_017959485.1 Clostridia bacterium | reverse complement strand
GATTAATACATTCCTCCGCCGGCGTTCATCGCGGTGTTGGCGGCAGCGGCGGCTGCCGGGTCTTCCTTCTGATTGGCTACGACCGACTCGGTGGTAAGGATGGTCGCGGCAATCGAAGCGGCGTTCTGGAGAGCCGATCTTGTCACCTTGGTCGGGTCTACGATACCGCTCGAGACCATGTCGACGTAGGTCTCGCTGTAGGCGTCGAAGCCGTATCCGAGCTTGCGAGAGGAGATGATCTTGTCGACCACGACTCCGCCGTCGAAGCCGGCGTTCTCTGCGATCTGGCGTACCGGAGCCTCGAGAGCTTTGAGCACGATCTTCACGCCGGTCTTTTCGTCGCCTTCGACTCCCTTGAGCAGCTTGGCTACTTCGGGAATGACGTTGATGTAGGCGACTCCGCCGCCCGGGACGATGCCCTCTTCAACGGCGGCCTTGGTCGCGTTGAGAGCGTCCTCGATGCGGAGCTTCTTCTCCTTCATCTCGACCTCGGTGGCGGCGCCGACCTTGATCACGGCAACTCCGCCGGCAAGCTTGGCCAGGCGCTCCTGGAGCTTCTCGCGGTCGTAGGAGACGGTGGTCGTCTCGAGAGCGGCGCGAATCTGAGCGACTCTCTCTTTGATGGCTTTCGGATCGCCGGCGCCGTCGACGATGATGGTGTTCTCTTTCGAGACCTTGACCTGGCGGGCTCTGCCGAGATCGGCGATGGTGGCGTCCTTGAGTTCGAGACCGAGCTCGCTGGTGATGACCTGTCCGCCGGTGAGGATGGCGATATCGCGGAGCATTTCCTTGCGCTTCTCACCGAAGGAGGGCGCCTTGACGGCGACGCAGGTGAAGGTGCCGCGCAGCTTGTTGAGTATGATGGTGGTGAGCGCTTCGCCGTCGACGTCTTCGGCGATGATCAGGAGCTTCTTGCCGCCCTGAACGATCTGCTCAAGCAGCGGAAGGATGTCCTGAACGGCGCTGATCTTCTTGTCGGTGATAAGAATGAAGCAGTATTCGAGGACGGCTTCAATCTTTTCCATATCGGTTGCCATGTAGGGGGATACGTATCCGCGGTCGAACTACATTCCTTCGACTACCTCGGAGGAGGTCTCGGCCGACTTGGATTCCTCGACGGTGATGACGCCGTCGGCGGTGACCTTCTTCATCGCGTCCGCGATGAGGGTGCCGATGACTTCGTCGCCCGAGGAGACGGTTCCGACTCTGGCAATGTCTTCCGAGCCGCTGACCGGCTTGGAGTGCTCTCTCAGAACCTCGACTGCGCGGTCGATGGCCTTCTTGATGCCCTTGCGGAGGATCATCGGGTTGGCTCTGGCGGTCACGTTCTTCATTCCCTCGTGAACCATTGCCTGCGCGAGAAGGGTGGCGGTGGTTGTTCCGTCGCCGGCGGCGTCGTTGGTCTTGGTGGCGACTTCTCTTACGAGCTGAGCGCCCCTATTCTCGGCGGGATCGTCAAGTTCGATTTCCTTGGCGATGGTGACGCCGTCGTTGGTAATCAGCGGGGCGCCGTATTTCTTGTCGAGAACGACGTTTCTGCCCTTCGGGCCGAGCGTGATTTTGACGGTGTCCGCCAGTTTGTCAACACCGCGGAGAAGAGCGTCTCTTGCGGCGATTCCGTATAAAATATCCTTTGCCATTGTAATTCAGTCCTTTCCTTACCGATATTACTCGATTACCGCGAGAACGTCTTTCTCGGCTATAATCGTGTATTCCTCGCCGTCGAGTTTAACTTCGGTTCCGGCGTATTTTGCGGCGATAACTTTGTCTCCGACTTTGAGTTCGACGGGAGTGCGTACTCCGTCGTCGTTAACTTTGCCGGGCCCTACGGCGACGACTTCGGCGACCTGGGGCTTTTCCTGAGCGTTGGCGGTCAGGAAGATGCCGTTGTGCGTTTTTTCTTCCGCTTCGACGAGTTTGATTACGACTCGGTCGGCTAAAGGTTTGATCTTCATTGTATCTCCTCCTGAGAGAGTTAATTAATAATCCGTTGAATTTGGCACTCTTTTTTGTCGAGTGCTAAGCATCGTCTAATATTGTACCACTTTTTTTAAAAAAATCAAGTGGGGACGCAAAAAAAATCGAGGTTTTTCTCTGATTTTTTAGCAATCGCGCGTTATGTATGCCATAAGGGCGGCCTTGAACTCATTTGAGGGCGAGCGAAAGATAAAGCGCGTGAGTCTCGGCGGCCATCCGCTGTGCCGTGTATCTTTCCCTGTATCGCCTTACCGCTTTTTCGGAACAGAGACGCAAAAGTCCCGGATCTCTGAAGAGTCCGAGGATCGCGTCGGCGAGGGCGGGCGGATCGTCGGCCGGGACGGTTTTTCCGCAACCGTCCGCAAGCCGCGCGTTTCCTCCGACGTCGGTGACTACCGGAACGAGACCCGCGCTCATCCCTTCGCAGAGCGAGAGCGACGACGTCTCGGTCCCGAGAGAGGGCGAAACTATTATTTTGCAGAGATTCATATACGGGGCGACGTCTTCCGCGTATCCGGCGAAGACGATCTTGCCCGCGATTCCGAATCTGTCCGCCATCTGCCGCATCTCTTTTTCAAGAGAACCCTTTCCGCAGACAAGGAAGCAAACGTTGTCGGTGCGTGCGAGGCAGACGGCGGCCGCCTGAACGAACTGAAGCGCGCCCTTGATCGGTTCGAGCCGGGAGAAGAGCCCGACGCAGAGAGCGTTTTCGGGAATACCGAGCGAACCGCGCAGCAGCGCGCGCTCCTCCGCCGAGGTCTCGCGGACCGGCGGCGCCCCGTTGTATATCAGGCGGATCTTTTTCGCCGGCATTCCGGCGTATATCAGAGCCAGCGCGGCCGATTCGTCGGTGGCGATCGCGGCGTCCGCCGTGACCCTCAGGTGCAGTCCCGAAAAAAGACGCAGCGGAAACCGGCGCAGCGGCCGGGGAGGGAGGTCCGAGCAGTGCTTCGTCATGACGGTGACCCGGCGGAGTCGTTTCGCGACGGTGCGTCCGGTCATCGACGAATGCGTGTGAACGATATCCGGGTCTTCCTCCCTGATGACGCGCGCGAGCGTCATGGCCGCCGCGGGACAGAAGGAACCCGACAGCTTCGGGCATTCGATAACCTTCGCTCCGGCCGCCTCGATGCGCGGACGCGATTCTGCGCCCGCCGGCAGCACGACCGTGTGCGTGAAAGCGGAGGGGTCGGCGTTTTCGATCAGGTAGCTGAGCTGCCTTCCCGCGCCGCCCGCCGTTTTTTCATTAAGGATATGAAGGATTTTCAGAGGGGAACCGTTCATTTCGGGCTTCCGCTCAGTCGAGCGGGGCGAGACGGAGGTCTTCCGCGGGGCGCAGATCCGCGGCGGTACCGCGGGTCCAGACGTAAGCCGGCGTTACGAACGCAGGACGCGAGCAGACGTCGATGATATCCGACACCACGGCTCCGGCGGTCGGGAGCTTTCCGGCTCCCCTTCCGTAGAACACCGTCTCTCCCGTCGCGTCTCCGACGACCGACACCGCGTTGAAGACTCCGTTCACCGACGCGAGCATAGATCCCGCGGACACGGTGCGCGGAGCGACCGAGAGGGTCAGCTTCCCGTCGGGAGACATTACGGCTTCGGCTATCAGCTTTATCCGTCGGTTTTCAGCCGCTGCGCGGGCTATGTCTTCCGGAGTCACGCCGGTGATGCCGTGAACGGAGACGTCATCGAGCGAGAAGAGCCGCCCCCAGGCAATCGCCGCGAGGATGATTATCTTTCTTGCCGCGTCGAATCCGCCCACGTCGGCGGTCGGATCGGCTTCGGCGTATCCGAGGCGCTGCGCCTCGGCGAGCGTTTCGGCGTATCCGGCTCCCGCCTCGGTCATCTGTGTGAGTATGAAGTTGGTCGTACCGTTGAGTATGCCGGATATTCTTTCGATCCGGTTTTCGTAAAGATCCTCGGCCAGCGGACGCAGAAGCGGTATTCCGCCCCCGACGCTTGCCTCGAAAAGATATCTTACGCCTTTTCTTCTCGCGAGCGCGAGCAGCTCGTCTCCGCAGTCGGCGACGACCGCCTTATTCGAGGTGACGACGTTTTTGCCGGCCTCGAGCGCGGCGCGGGAGAAATCGGCGGCGGGATGAACCCCTCCGAGCATCTCGACGACCGTCGACACCTCGGGATCGCGGAGAATGATATCGAAGTCCTTAACCACTCTCGACCCGTATCTGTGTCCCGGGAAGTCGCGCAGGTCCAGTATATATTTTACGTTTATTTCATCGCCGACGCGCGCGGAGATCCGTTCGCGCGCCGAGTCGAGCACGTCGGCGACGCCGCCGCCGACCGTTCCGAATCCGAGTAAAGCTATATTAATCATAATAATTATTTGTATTTATAAAAACCTTCGCCGGCGGCTCTTCCGAGTTTGCCCTTGTCGATCATCTTTTTGAGGGCCGCCTCCATGCCCTTGAAATTGTAGGGCATCATCATTTTGCGGAGCAGCGGGGACATGAGCCCCGGGACCTTTCTGTACTGTGTTACTATGTTGTACGCGGTGTTGATTCCCACCACGTCGAAAATCTCGAACGGGCCTCTCGGCGCGCCGGTTCCGCGGGTCCAGGCCTTGTCTATGCTCGCGGGATCGCTGATACCGTTGACGTAGAGATCAAGTCCCGAAAGCAGGAAGGGAACGAGCATCGAGTTGAGCAGATATCCGTTCTTCTCCTTCAGGACGGGAAGCGGGAGCATCCGGATTTCGCCCGCGAAGGCGAAAACCCTGTCGAAATATTTCATATCGGTGCCCGGATGCACCATAACCTCGGCGGTGTTATTCTTCCAGATGTGGTTGGCGAAATGGAGCGAGAGGAACTTCTCCGGGCGTCCTGTGTACTGAGCGAACTGGGAGGGAAGCAGGGTCGACGAGTTGGTAACGATGACCGTTTTTTCGGGAAGAAGCGGAGCGAGCTTCTCGTAAAAGGCGCGCTTGTCGGGAACGTTCTCGGCGACCGATTCGATAACGAGATCGGCGTCTGCGAAGGCCTTCGCCATATCGGTTTCGTATTTTATCGACGCGAACGCGGCGTCGTTCTTTTCGCGGCAGGCGGCGGCGTCGAATTCGCCTTCGTCGGCGAGACCGCGGCAGAAATCCGACGGATTCGACGAAGTCTCCATAAGGGCCACGGCCTGGGCGTACATTGTATGCAGTTTTTCAATCTTCGACGCGGCGCGTCCGACGCTTGCTTCGCTGCGGAGCCACAGCGTGACGTTGAATCCGCAGTAAGCCGACTGGTAGGCAATCTGGCTGCCCAGAACTCCTCCTCCGGCGACAACTATCTTTTTAAATGACATGTGGTACTCTTTCCGCCGTAAAACGGCACGAATCAATTGAGTAATATGAATGTTGAGTTATATTATACTCTATTATTTGTCTGGTTGTCAATCTTTTAATCGTCGGGACTTGACAAAGGGGCGGGGATGAAGTAAAATATGGCTACCTCGGGGCAGAACCGCGGCGGTTCGGAGCACGTGTCCCGCCTGCTCGCCGGCATTGCCCTTATCATCCTGGAGTTCCCAATGCCTTCAAGCGCCAAAGATAAAAGAGCGGTAAAGATTTTTGTTCTTTACCTGCTGGAAAATATTAATTACCCTCTGCCCCTCTGCCGCATCAGCGACGTCGTTATGTCGAGCGACTACGTTCTCTTTCTCGATTTCGCCGAAAGCTTCAACGAGATGAAGGATCAGGGGCTGATCGCCTCGGTCGGGACCGATGAAAACGGCGACGAACTCTATTTTGTCACCGAGAGGGGAAGAACGGTCGCCGCCGGCCTCAAATCCGAGTTGCATCCGTCGGTGATGGACGGAGCGCTCGCGGCTGCCTTCCGCTGCCTCGATTTTTCCAAGAGGGATATCCGCGCCGACTGCGAAATCCGCGTCGTCAATCCTGTGAACGGCGAATGCGACGTCACCTGCCGTCTCACCGAAAAGAAGGCGGTCATACTCGAGACGACGCTGAGAGTTGACAGCCGGGGCAGGGCCGAGCGTATGCGCGACCGTTTTCTCGACCGTCCAGAGACGGTTTTCCGCGGAGTTACAGCCCTGTTGTCCGGAAACGTCGATTATCTGTTTTCGGGAGACAAGGGGAGCTGAATTCGCCGTTTCCGGCGGGTTGGATTACGCTTCGCACGGGGCAAATTTGCTCCGCAGGCAAAATTCGGCGTTTTTTTGCTGTTCCGCAGGAACAATTTGGCTGTTCGCCGGGTGACCTTTTCGGCCCACTGAGGCAAAAAAATCCGTCCGCGCCGCGTTTTGCGGCAGCGGACGGATCTTTTTTGAAAAACCGTCAGCGGGCTCTTCTGCGCTTGTCAAAGCAGGCGCTGCAGTAGACCGGCTTGTCAAGCGTCGGCTGGAAAGTCAGTTTGGCTTCTCCGCCGCACTCGGAACAGGTGGCATAGTAATACTGCCTCGTCCCGGCCGCTCCACCGTTCTTCTTTGCGTCACGGCAGGCCTTGCATCTCTTGGGCTTGTTGGTGTAGCCCTTTTCGGCGTAGAAGGCCTGTTCGCCGGCGGTAAAGGTGAACTCCTTGCCGCAATCGACGCAAACAAGAGTCTCGTCGGCATACTCGACGGGTGCCGACTCTTCAGCTTCGGTCTCGACGACCTTTGCTTCTTCTTCGTACATGTTGTACCTCTGTGAATGATAATGATTGCCCGGGACGGATTTGGACCGACATCTTTGAGGAATAACCACAACGCTCTGCTGATTAAGCTAACAGGGCATATAAACTACTAAAAGGTTTACCGGCGTCCGGACAGCTCCCGGCGGAGCTTCGTCCTGATGCGGTAGAGCGCGTTTTCGATCGATCTTTTCGATCTGCCGGTGCCCGCGGCGATGGTTGAAACCGGCACTCCCGCGTAAAACTGCCAGAACACGGTGTTTTCAAAAGCCGACAGACAGGAGCGTATACGTTCTCTCAGTTCATCGAGGGATTCTCTCGCGAGATATTCCGAGAGCGGAGAGGGGGAGGAGGCGCCGGTGTCGTCGGGCAGCGGCTCGGGAGCGGGACGGATGGAGGACACCGCGTTTATGACGCGGTTCCTGACGCATAGCTTTGCGTAAAGGCCGAAGGTTACGCTGCCGTAGAGCGGATCGTAAGATTTGACCGACGAATAGAAGGCGAGGAGCGCTTCCTGTCCGATCTCTTCGAGGTCGGCGCGCGGGAGCCCTCTGCCGTAGGCGGCAACGACGGATCTCAGGAGCGGGGAATAATCGCGGATCAGTTCGGCGAACGCCGACTCGTCTCCTCCGCGGGCGGCTATCAGTCTCCCGGCAAGCTCGGGATCCTGTTTCGCGTTTTTATTCATTTTGTCCCGGTCTTTTTCATTCTCGTCCATTGAACAGCTTGCGTATAACGTCTAAAACTACTTTATTGTAGATTATAGCATACGCGATAGGCGATGTCAATATGTTTTTTCACATTTTTTTCATATAAATTTCGCGATTTATTCAGTTCCGGGGTCTCGGGGAAAAAAGAAGCCGCAAAAAAGTGAGACTTTTTTGCGGCTCACGCTAAATTCGCCGTTCCGGCGAGCTAAATTCGGCTGCGCCGAGCTAAATTATGCTTCGCATAGCTAAATTCGGCTGCGCCGAGCTAAATTTGCTTTGCAAGCTAAATTTGCTTCGCAAGCTTGATTCGGCTTCGCCGAGCTAAATTTGCTCCGCAAGCTAAATTCGGCTTCGCCGAGCTATAAGGGCGAATTTAATTCAGCTGCCGCGAAGCGGCAATTTAGCGTTCCGCCGAACTGAATTCGGCTTCGCCG
>JAGDAM010000284.1 GCA_017959485.1 Clostridia bacterium | reverse complement strand
TGCATTTTCCGTAATTGCTTCGATTGCGTCGATTGTTATGCTTGCGTTATTCATAAAGATTGTCACCTGGTTTATCAAGGGACGCGATTTTAGAGCGCTCTCGGTCATCGTCGCCGTTTTAGTGCTGCTGACGGTTGCCTACGGGCTGATATTGTTCTCTTCGGATGCGATAAGCACGGCATGTTTTATTATCAACACCCGAAAAGACCGGGGTGAAATCGAAACCGGCGATTTCTCCGTTATCGGCGTTGAAGAGGTGTACCAGCGCGACGACTTTTTGGGTTACAGGGCAACCCTTATTTGCGCAGGGCGCGAACTTGACGCCGCCAACGTATTTTCAGGCGAAGAAATCGAGGCGCTGAAAAAGCAAAATGAAGCCAGGATAACGTTCGGGTTTGTCAAGGGCGATCTCTATATCATGAGAGTGGAAACAGGCAGTTAAACGATTGCTTATCAATTATACCGAAAAACGAAAGGAAACCGAAAAATGACAGTTACAAGACCTCCGATGGGCTGGAACTCATGGAACACCTTCGGCAAAAACATTGACGAGGCGCTGATTTTCGACACCGCCGACAAAATGGTCGAATCGGGTCTGCGCGACCTCGGATACGAGTATCTCGTAATCGACGACTGCTGGTCGGAAAGACTGCGCAGCCCCGAGGGGAAGCTCGTCCCAGACCCCAAAAAGTTTCCTCACGGAATGAAAGCCGTGGCGGATTACGTACACTCGAAGGGGCTGAAATTCGGTATGTACTCCTGCTGCGGAGCGCTCACTTGCGCGGGATTCCCGTCGAGCTTCGGGCACGAGTACGACGATGCTGCGTCCTTCGCAGAATGGGGAGTCGATTTTCTCAAATACGACTACTGCTTCAGGGATAAAAACGTTCCCGGAGAAGTGCTTTACCGCCGGATGAGCATCGCGCTCGCCAACTGCGGCAGGGATATTCTATTCTCCGCCTGCAACTGGGGCCACGACGATTCGCAGAACTGGATAAAGACGACAGGCGCTCACATGTGGAGATCGACCGGAGATATCGTCGACACCTGGAACAGCATCCGGGATCTTACGAAAAAACAGTTCCCGCTGCTCCCGACCAACGGTCACGGCTGCTTCAACGATATGGACATGCTCGTCGTCGGAATGAACGGCAAGGGCAACGTCTCGAGAGAGGCGAGTCTGCTCACCTTTGAGGAATACAAGACGCATTTCTCGATCTGGGCGATGTTCGCGTCACCCCTGATGCTCGGATGCGACGTCCGGAGCATGACCGACGAGACGCTCGCGATCGTCGGAAACCGCGACGTCATAGCGATAAATCAGGACCCGCTCTGCGCTCAGCTCTTCTTCTCGAGAAGCGGCAGCCAGGAGAAGTTCATCGCCTGCCGTCTGCTCGACGGAGGAGACATCGCGATCGGCGTATTCAATCTTTCGGATACCGACCTCAACGTCTGGAGCTGCTGCCTGCTTCTGAACGAGGTCGGAATCGACGTTTCGAGCAAGAAGACGCTTCACATGCGCGAACTCTGGACCGGAGAGGAATTCGACGTCAAAAACGAGATCTACCGTCCGTCGAAATTGGCTCCGCACTCCTGCCTGCTCTTCAGAGCATCGGTGGTTGATGCCTGACACGGCGGAAAAGAGCGATTCGGTCTGCGCGAAGTGCGGCGCTCCGCTCGGAAAGGACGACGCCGGCGCGACGAGAAAATTCATCGACCGCGACGCCGAACGGTTTTACTGTATGCGGTGTCTGTGCGAAGGGCTCGGCTGCACCGAGAGCTTTTTGCGCTCGAGGATCGAATTTCTGAGAGAAAACGGGTGTCTCCTCTTTCCGAAAGAAGAATAACCATTGAAAGCTTCCAACAAATGGAATAGCGGCAGATATCTGCCGCCGGACATGTCAGAACGGGTCGGCGATCCTTACGTCTGCCGCCTCGAGCCTTTTTCGGACGGCTTCGAATTCGAGATCCTGGACCCGATGAAAGCGGAACTGTACCGCGTCGACGTTACCGAACGCGGTACCGGAAAGACGCTTTCCGAAACGGTGACCGGCACCGCCGCAAGGGTACGCGGACTGCCGGCCGGGACCGACTTGTCTTTCCGCGTTACGGCTCACGACGGGCGCTCATCGGAAGAAAGACTCCTGAAATGCGGCGACTACCCCGGAACCGTAGTCAATTATATTCATCCCGGCGACCCCGAATACTCTTTTTCCGGCAGGTTCCCCGCATCGCCGTCACTTGTAAAACTCCCGGGAGGAGCACTGCTCGCTTCGATGGACGTCTATGCCGCGAAAGAGCCGCAGAATCTGACGCTGATCTTTCGATCGGATGACGGCGGCCGCAGCTGGAGACATCTTACCGAGCTGTTTCCCTGCTTCTGGGGCAAGCTCTTTCTCTGCGGCGGATCGCTCTATATGCTTGCCTGTTCCACCGAGTACGGAGACCTTCTGATCGGGCGCTCGGACGACGAAGGTGAAAACTGGACCGCCCCCTCCGCCATCTTCCGCGGTTCCTCGCATTTCGGCAGAAACGGGTGGCATCGCGCGCCGGTTCCTGTACTGATAAAGGACGGCAGAGTTATGACCGACGTTCAGTACGGTTCCTGGCCGGGGAAAAAGTTCCTCGACGCCGTCCTGTCGGCTGACGCGGATCGTGACCTTACCGACCCGTCAAACTGGGTCTGCTCTGACTTTTTCGACGCTTCGAGCGCAGTTTCGCCGATGCCGGAAAAGGTTTACGGAGGCATAGAGGGGAATCTTGTCGTGAGGCCGGACGGCGGGATTTCGGATTTTCTCAGATTCGACGACGGGCAGGTGCTGGTTCTCGGTTACGACCCGGAGCATCCCGAAAATCCGCCATCATTCGAAAGGCTCGGCGGCTTCCCGTCCACCGCCTCGAAATTTGATATCCTGTCAGATCCGGTCTCAAAACGCTATTATTCGATTGTCAGCTACGCGCTCGAAAACCCTAAG
The DNA here is from genome assembly GCA_017959485.1 of Clostridia bacterium. The sequence continues at coordinate 478 of JAGDAM010000284.1, read as the reverse complement.
ACGAAAAGAAACATGCTGTCTCTCGTCTGTTCCGACGATCTGATCTCCTGGCGGCTGTGCGGGCATCTCATCGACAGAAGATATGACGACCCCGCTCTAACCGGTTTTCAGTACGCCGATTTCATCATTGACGGGAACGACATACTCTATCTCTCGCGCACTGCCGTCTGCGGAGCTGACAGCTTTCACAATGCGAACTGCATAACCTTCCACAAAATTGAAAATTTCAGGGAATTGTAAGATGCGAAACGAACTGTACGAATACGAGATCCGGCCGATCTGCTTTCTCGCCAACAACCCGTCGACCGGGACGGAAGGCGAAGAAACCGAACTCCGGATCCGCGCGATAAACGAGAAATACCGTTTCATACCCGGTAATAATTATTATATCCGGCTGCTCGAAACCGCCAGAGCCGAGGACCGCCGCTACCCCGGGACGGGCGGCGAGCGGAGCTTCGCTCTGACCGCCGGCGACGAC
>JAGDAM010000283.1 GCA_017959485.1 Clostridia bacterium | reverse complement strand
GGAACCCGCTGACCGGGGAATCGAGAAAGACCTTCTCGAGCGAGGATATCAGTCTGGCTTCCAACACTGTCCGGATCTCCTTATAAAAAATAATAATAATATTTTACTATAAAAAGGGACGCAAGTCAAGAAAAAAACGGCGCGGGCAAGCCGTCCCGCACCGGCGTTATATTCAAACGCGAATGGATATATTCACGTAAAAATGAAAAAATGCAAAAAATATTTGAAAAACACGCAAAAAAATTCAAAAAACCTCTTGACAACCGGCAAAAACGGCGGTATAATATGCGCAAATCAAATCAAACGGGTCCGGCGCAGCCGAAAAGACGGGCGTCCGGGACCGTAAAATAAGGAAAAAAATGAAACTCAAGAAAACCGTATCGGTCATACTCGCGGCGCTGATGCTTCTCGCCGTTGCCGCTTTCGCCTCCTGCGGAAACTCCGCTGAGAAGGTCCTTAACGTTTACACAAACGCCGGGTTCGCTCCCTACGAGTATCTCGACGACAAGGGCAACGTCGTAGGCGTCGACATTGACGTCGTCAACTACATCGGCGAAAAACTCGGATACAAAGTCATCGTACACGACATCGAGTTCAACGCCATTCTCAACGAGGTCGCGAACGACAAGTTCGCCGTCGGAGCCGCCGGCATGAGCAAGAAGCCCGCCCGCGACGAGGTTGCTCTCGCTTCCGACGTTTACGCGACTTCCGTCCAGTACATAATCGCTCCCAAGGGAACGTTTACCGGTGACCAGGTCGCTCTCGCCGACGCCGTCGCCTGGGTCGCCTCCCAGAACGTGAAATCCTTCGGAGTTCAGAAGGGAACGACCGGAGCCGACCTCGTGGCCGGAGGCGTTGAGGGCAGCGAAGCCAACGCGATCGAATACTCCAACGCCGTTATCGCCTCGGGCGATATCGGAACTACGGTCTCGGCTGTAGTCATCGACAAGATGCCCGCGGAGTCGATCTGCAAGGGAAGCGACACTCTCGAGTGCTGGTCGCTCGACGCCGAGATGGAGTCCTACGTCATGTACTTCAACAAGGATAACGCCGAACTGGTAAAACAGGTCAACGAAATCCTTAAGCAGATGATAGCCGAGGGAGTCATCGATCAGTTCACAGTCAAGCACAGCAGCTGACAGATGACTTTTGCGGAAAAAATCGCAAAACTGTGGAGTCTCCGGGGCCTCTTTGCAGAGAGCCTCGGATATTCCCTGTTAATAGCTTTAGGCGCGGTCGTCCTCGGATTCATCATCGGCGTCATACTTGCGGTCATACGGATCGCTCCGAAAAAGAATCCGGTGATGAAGGCGCTCGACGCCGTCGCGCTGACCTACATCACCGTCATCCGCGGAACTCCCACGCTCGTTCAGCTTCTGATTCTCTACAACTCGGTTCTCGTCTCCTTCAAGCGGATGCCGACCAACCTGCTTGTCCCGATAATCGCCTTCGGTATCAACTCGGGCGCGTACATGGCCGAGATAATCAGGTCGGGCATAAGTTCGGTTGACCCCGGCCAGACCGAGGCCGGACGCAGTCTCGGTCTCTCCTGGATAACCACCATGCGGCGTGTCGTTATTCCGCAGGCGATAAAGACGGTCGTGCCGGCGATCTTCAACGAGATCATCATCCTCGTAAAGGAGACGTCCGTCGTCAGCTACATCGTCCTCAAGGTCAACTCCACGCAAAAGTGGGACCTGCTCGGCATGGCGGAAAAGCAGGGACTGGCGACGCCGGCCTGCTATCTCGTCTTTCTTTTCTGCGCGGCTCTGCTCTATCTCGCCGTCGTAATGCTGCTTACTCTTTTGCAGCACGTCATCGAAAAGAGGTTGAAGAAGAATGAACGGTGAGCTGATAGAGATACGCGGACTCTACAAGTACTTCGGCAAGCTCGAGGTGCTGAAGGGAGTCTCGTGCGGGATAAAGAAGGGCGAAAAGATAGTCGTTCTCGGCGCGTCGGGTTCGGGCAAGTCGACGATGCTGCGCTGCATGAATCTGCTCGAGAAGCCG
>JAGDAM010000282.1 GCA_017959485.1 Clostridia bacterium | reverse complement strand
GACGAATTGCCAAATGCTCGCCGCCGGGACGGATGAGGGGCAGCGATCGGTAGACCCCAATAATTGTTGGTATGTATGCGCATCCCCCCTCGTCCGTCTCCGGCGCGGTCGTGCTTCTGTCGCCGGTCAAAACAGCTCGCCGGAGCCACCTTCCCCCCTGCCGCACGGTGGCAGGGGGGAAGGTTTTCCCTGGGCGGTTCGCAATTGAGCGCGAATTATTGAGAAACAGCACCGTTTCTGTCACCCTCACCCGTCACGGCTGACCGCGAACGCGGTCAGCCGTGCCACCCTCCCCCGGGGGAGGGTGCAATCACAGGGGAACGGTGATTCAGTGCCATTGTCGATCATTAACGCGAAACGCCTCCGAAAGCATTTTGCGATTCCCGGTGGATGGAAGGAAAACGACTCATTCTCTGTTCCGTTCGAGGCACTGTCCGTCCGACAACCTCTGACCTGCACCTTCCCCCGGGGGAAGGTGTCGCCCGAACGGGCGACGGATGAGGGTGACAGCACCGTCATCGGCACTGTGTTCGCAGACTGTAAAAAAAACGGTAACCGCCGAAGCAAATTGGTGTTATCCCAAATACTATATTACGTTTGCCTTCCCCGTTTCGGGGAAGGCAAAGGAGGAATCCGTTTTTGGCGGATCCCTCTTTTTTTATCCAAAAAAACGAATTAGCCCAGGCACTCAATTCGTGCTTCTGCGCCGCAAACCGTCAGCCGGACCGTGTCGTCTCCCAGCGAGCGGGTGATCGAAAGCCGGCCGTCCCGGGCTTCGATTTCGACGCTTCCCGTTCTCAGCGCTGGATGCGCCTTCCGCAGACCGATGCATTCCCGCCAGATCCGGTATACCCGGCTGTCCTTTTCCGGCTCTCTGAAGAATCCGCGGTTGTAAGGATCCTTTCCGCCCCTCATTCCGCTCTCGTCACCGTAATAGACGCAGAAGATGCCGGGAAGGAAGGCGGCGATCCTGACGGCAAGTTCAAGCCCCTCCAGCCCCTTTCCGCACTCTTCGAGGGCGGTGAGGATCCTCGGCGTATCGTGCGTCGAGAGAAAAACCGTCGAGCAGAGCAAAGCGTCCCGCGGGTAGTTCTCGACGAGCCCCAGAACGGAATCCCGGAACCGCTCGGCCGTCAGCGAGCCCGTGACAAATCCGAGCACCGCCTCGCGGAAGGGATAGTTCATCACCCCGTCAAGCTCGCCGCCGGTAAAATACTTTCTCCGCTCTCCGTAGCTTATCTTGTTCGACGCGTCCTCCCAGACTTCCCCGATGAGGAGCGCGCCGGGCTTTTCTTTTTTCAGCTTTTTGCGCAGTTCGGCAATAAAAGAGTCGGGCAGTTCGTCCGCGACGTCGAGCCGGAATCCGCCGGCGCCGAGCCGCGTCCACTTTTCGACGACCGACCCCTTTCCGCGAACGGTAAAATCAAGATAGGACGGGCAGTTCTCGTCGACGCAGGGCATTCCCGCGACGTCCCACCAGCACTCGTATTCGTCGGGATAGGACTTCCATTTGTACCAGGGGCGGTAGGGCGAGTCGGGCCTTGACACCGCGTCCCGGAAATAGACCGAATCGGTACCGGTATGCGAAAAAACTCCGTCGAGTATGACGGTAATCCCGCGCTTACGTGCATCCGAGCAGAGGCGCGAGAAGTCGTCCTCGCTCCCCAGCATAGGATCGGGCATCAAAAAATCCGCGGTATCGTATCTGTGGTTCGACTTCGCCTTGAATATCGGATTGAGATAGATGATATCCGCTCCGAGCTCTTTTAAGTAATCGAGCTTTTCTTCAATCCCGCAAAAGTTTCCGCCGAAAAAGTCGGCGTTCCAGACGCCGCCGGGCGCCGGCTGCGGATCGGGCGGCTCGGACGTCGAAGCGTGCACCCTGAAGGGAGTCATCTTTCCATTGGTCAGGATCTTCCCGCCTATCGCGAAGCGGTCGGGAAAGATCTGATACATGACGGCTCCGCGGAAGCGTTCGGGCACCGAAAAGGAGGAATCGTATACCGTGATCTGCCACTCCTCGCCCGCCTCGATATTCGTGTCGTTCAGTCCCTCTCTGAAAAGCCGGAAGCTCCCGTCCGGCTTGCGCAGGGTGAAACTGTAAAAATATAGTCCGGGTCCGTAAAACCCGACGCTTCCGCCGAAAACGGCAAGCCCGTCCTCCACCGTCTCCCGCGCGAGCGGAAGGCGGAGCGAAAAACCGTCGTCGCGCCGCAGGTCGAGAAAGACCTCTTCGGCGGGGCAGGAGAGCGGGACGCCGATCTTTATCCGGACGCTCTCGTTATCCCTGACCGCTCCGAACGGATCGCGCCAGCGGACGCTGAAACTGTCGTGTATGATCCGGTCAGACATGCCAGATCTTCTCCGCGTACTCCCTGACCGCGCGGTCGGCGGAAAAGACGCCGGCTCCGGCTATGTTCTTCAGCGACATGCGGCCGAAGCGTTCGCGGTCGGCGTAGGCGGCGGAGACCTCGTCCTGCGCGCGGCAGTAGTCGGCGAAATCGGCGATCGACATGTAGGCGTCCGCGGGGCCGTATCCTCCCTGCAGCAGGGCGGCAAGCACCGAATCGTAGCGGTATCCGCCGAAGCCGCTCATAAGCAGCGACAGAACCTCTTTCAGTTCGGGATTCTTCTCAATGAACGACGCGGGATCGTATCCGCGCCTCCAGAGAGCTTCGACTTCGTCGGCGGTCATTCCGAAAAGGAACATTCCGTCCCTGCCGACCTGTTCGAGTATCTCGACGTTCGCGCCGTCGAGCGTGCCTACGGTGACGGCGCCGTTGATCATAAACTTCATGTTTCCGGTGCCCGAGGCCTCTTTTCCGGCGACCGAGATCTGCTCGGAAATATCGGCCGCGGGGATTATAATCTCGGCAAGCGAGACCTTGTAATCCTCGATGAAGACGACGCGCAGACGTCCTCTGACGTCGGGATCCGATTCAAGCAGCTTTGAAACACCGACGATCAGCCGGATGATCTGCTTCGCCATCGTGTATCCGGGCGACGCCTTCGCGGCAAACACGAAAACTCTCGGAATGATATCCGCTGACGGATCCTCTTTTAGGCGCACGTACATGCGCAGTATTTGCAGAACGTTGAGCAGCTGCCGCTTGTATTCGTGCAGCCGCTTGACCTGAACGTCGAAGATCGCGGAAGGGTCGAGGATCATTCCGGAGGTCTTCTCGACGTAACCGGCCAGCCGCTTTTTGTTCTCGAATTTGATGTCCGCCAGCCGCTCGTAAACGCCGGTGTCTCCAAGAAAACCGCCGAGTTTTGAAAGCTCCCCGGCGTCCGACAAAAAGCCGTCTCCTATCAGCTCGCGCAGAAAACCGGTGAGCAGCGGGTTGGCCTGGCAGAGCCAGCGGCGGTAGGCGATACCGTTCGTGACGTTGGTGAATTTGCCGGGTTCCATCGCCGCGTAGTCGCGGAAGATGCTGTCGGTCAGTATCTTTGAATGCAGCGCCGACACTCCGTTGACGCTGTGGCAGCAGCAGAGGCAGAGGTTTGCCATCCGGATCTCTCCGCCCGAGATAACGGCCATATAATCGAGCTTGGGCCTGTCGTCTCCGCAGAAAGCGCGGAGGCGGGCTGTCTGCCTGCGGTTGATCTCGCAGACTATCTGATATATTCTGGGCAGCTGCTCCTCAAAGAGAGAGACAGACCAGCGCTCGAGCGCCTCGCTCATGACCGTGTGGTTGGTATAGCTCAGAGTGCGCGAAGAGATGTCCCACGCCTCGTCCCAGCCGAGCCCGTACTCGTCCATGAGCAGCCGCATCAGTTCGGGAACGCAGAGCGCCGGATGCGTGTCGTTTATGTGGATCGCGACCCTGTTTGGCAGCGACGCGAGCCGGTCGCCGCGGTTGAGATGGTCGCGTATGATCTGCTGAAGCGACGCCGAAACGAAGAAATACTGCTGCCTCAGGCGCAGGCGTTTTCCCTCGATATGGTCGTCGGCGGGATAGAGGACTTTCGAAATGACCTCGGCCATCGTCTCGCTCTCAAGAGCCTTGGCGTAATCACCGCGCGCGAAAGCGGCCATATCGATCGAAGAGTCGCTCTTCGCCTCCCAGAGAGTCAGCTTGTTGACTGCTCCGCCCCAGCCCGAAACGTACATGTCGTACGGGATGGCGAGAACGGTCGAGTAATCCTTGTGCTCGGCGTGATATCTGCCATCGAAATCAAAATACCCCTCGGTCCTGCCGCCGAGACGGACTTTCATAACGTCGTCGTATCTCGGGACGAGCCAGACTCCGCCGAGTCCGAGCCAGTCGTCGGGCTGTTCGGTCTGCCATCCGTCGACAATCTTCTGGCGGAATATGCCGAACTCGTACTTGATCGAAAACCCGGTGCAGGAAATGCCGAGCGAGGAGGCGGCGTCGAGATAGCAGGAAGCCAGCCGGCCGAGGCCGCCGTTTCCGAGCCCGGCGTCGGG
>JAGDAM010000281.1 GCA_017959485.1 Clostridia bacterium | reverse complement strand
GGCGAAGCCGACGGATAGGGGGGCGGAACGACGCTGCTTTGCCTTCCCCTCCGGGGAAGGTGTCGGCGAAGCCGACGGATGAGGGACCGGCGGATGAGGCGAAACGACCCAGGTTAACCTTCGCCCCGTTTACGGGGAGAAGGTGTCATCGCGGTGATGTTATGATATAATCCCGCTTATATCCGCCGCGATGACGGATGAGGGGAGGCGAAAATGATATCCGCCCGTTTCACACGCGGACGATATATTATCGCTTACGCTCGAATATAATATACGCTTCGCGTATTGAAACGTAAAAGAGCGCCCCGTCCGTCGCCCGTTCGGGCTCCGCCCGAAGATCTCACAGAGCGCGAAGAAGTTTATTTCAGCTTTTTTACCGACTTAACGCAGGAGTTCTCGCCGAAATAGTCCCACAGATCGTCCTCGGTATCGCATTCGAGTTCCCCGAAATATACCGCCTGAGCGGAAACCGACCGGTGGCCGGACGAGTCGCCTCTTATCGTAACCGCGACCCAGATATCAGGATAGCAATACAGTCTGAATTCCTCCTCGGGAAGATCCGGGGCGTATCCGCTGACAGATACGTTGGTGAGCGTCGAGTCCGCGAGAAGCGAGACGTCGACGGGAGCCGGGCGGAAATAGAAGAGCGCGTAGGTAAAGAAACCGCTCTTCATCGTGTTAACAAAGAATTCCTCTACGAGAGGATCCGGATCTTCGCTTTCGGATACCTGTAACAACTCCTGACGGATTTTTGAAAAATCGGGTTCGAGCCGCCATACCGCAAGCGGAGCAGAATAATCGGTCGTCCGGATCGCGTTTTTCATTTCCTCGTCCAGCATTCCGGTCGGAGGATTAGAGGTCTTCGCCGCCGGAAGCTCGGAAAAGAGCTTAAAGCAGTCACCGAGAACGTCGCGCTTCTCCCGGCCGGCGCTTCCCTGGGCGCAAGACGTGAGGGACGCAACGATAAGAACCGAAAGCAGGGCAGCGACAATCTTTACCGGCTTATTCATCCGAAGGCCTGCCTTCCTCGTCCTCGCGCGATAGCGACGTGTTGACCGGGGACGGATCCTCCCCGGCTCTGACTCCGTCGACGTAATTGCAGGCGGCGAGAGCAGCGGTCGCCCCGTCGGCGACTGCGGTCGTGATCTGGCGGACGTTCTTGATCCGGCAGTCGCCGGCGACGAAGATTCCGCCTCTGCCGGTCGAGCAGTTTTCGCCCGCAAGCACGTATCCGTACTCGTCGAGCGGAAGGGTTCCGCCGAAGGCAGACGTTGCCGGAGACAGCCCGATCGCGATAAAAGCGCCGTCGCATTCGAAGCTGCTCTCCGAACCGTCCGCGGTGTTTTTCAGCACAAGGCCGTTTAGATTGCCGCCTTCGCGCAGATATCCGGTGACGACGGTATCGTAGACGGCCGACACGTTTTCCCTCGCCAGAAGCGCCTCGGCAGCCGTCTTTTCGGCGGTGAGGAAGGAGAGATTCTGGATCAGCGTCACGCTCTCGCAGGTCTCGGCGAGAAGCGCCGCCTCGACGACCGCCGAGTTGCCTCCGCCGACGACCGCCACGCGCTTCCCCGCGAACATTGCCCCGTCGCAGACGGCGCAGAAGGAGATCCCGCGGCCGATCAGCTCATCCTCTCCGTCCAGTCCGAGCCGGCGGTGAGCCGCTCCGACGGCGAAGATGACCGATACCGACTCGAAATCGGTACCGTCGGCTGTGACGTAATATTTCTTCCCTTCCTTGCGGACCGACGTGACCTCCGCGACCTCGAACTCGAGCCCGAGGTCCATCGCCTGGGAGAGCATCCGGTCGGCAAGTTCGTTCCCCGATAT
>JAGDAM010000280.1 GCA_017959485.1 Clostridia bacterium | reverse complement strand
GTCTATTTGATCGGGCGGAAACGGTTCCGAAAGCGTGCACCCCTGAGCTTAAAGTATCATTTTGAATTCGACCGGGACGAGGTGTTCGCGGGGGAAACGCTTTATCTTGACCAGGTCATAGAAAACGTATCCGACAGAGATATATCTTTCCTGCAGTTTGAAACCACTCTTCCCGACGGGTTGAAGTTCATCTTTGATTCCGGTGGGAAGCCGGAGTATGAGTCGACCGCGGCAAACGTTAGCAATCTATCCGCGCACAGCCGTCTCTCCAGGCGTTGGCGCGTAACTGCTGTTAAAAGAGGAAGGTATACCGCCGGGCAGGTGCTCCTGCACTGGATAACGAATGACGCGCTGGGTATGGATGAGCTGTCCGATAAAATTGATCCGGAGCCAAGCGGCAAAGGCACGCTTACGGTTCTTCCGAGAGCGCTTGATAATATTTCGGAACTTATACTCTCGCCGACCTACACCGGAGTGCGAACGGTTGAAAACGGGCTTCTTGAAGATCCGATGAGCTTTTGCGGCATACGCGATTACGACGTTCACGACTCTTTCCGTTCGATTGCCTGGAAACAGAGCGCCCGCCTCGGTCGGCTCGTTGTGCACAGACACGAAACGCCAAGGGACGACCGGTTTAATATTGTTTTGAATATGCAGTCGGTCATAATTGAGCCGCATCCGCCTGAGCTGAACGAGCCGGACAGGATAGAGCCATGCGTCTCGGTGACCGCCTCGCTGCTCGATCATTTTATGCGTCAGGGGAGCACGACGAAGTTGATCGCGAACACCGATCCTGACGCTCTTTCGGGTTCTCCGCTCCGCAAAGACGGCACCGGCAGCCGGATCTTTCAGAGCGACGAGTTTTCAAAGAAAGACAGCGTCATGCAGGCGTTCCGCGTGCTTGCTCAGCTTCCGCCGCGCATTTCGGTTACGGTTGAACAGATGATGGACGACATCCTCGCTTATCCCGAGTGCTACGTGCGCGACGGGAATCTTGTCTTCGTGACCGCTTTTGTTAACGCTCGTATGATTACTTTTCACAATCTGATGAAGGAAAAAGGCTGCAAGGTGGTCTTTTATACCTGCGGTTCCCGGCACGAATACGTGCAGTTTCCGCGCGACGTAGAGATTTACGTAAAATACGTCTGAAAAGGAGTTTTCCCGTGAACGTCGAGCTTATGCAAAACCTTCGCTGGCTGCGTGTTTACAAACTGATTGCCTGTGTCGGCGTCGCGGCTATGATTCCGCCGTTTTTTGAGGCGTTCGCATACTGGATTGCAAGGCAGTATGCCACGGTCGCGGCAATTCTGAGCGTTCCGCTGCTTCTGACCATCGGGTACGGAATACAGACTGTTTTTCTTCTGGGTTATCACACCGAAAACGGCGGTAATATCGATCACGGTTTTGAGACTGAGAAAGAAAGAATACCGCTTCTAAGAAAGATTCCGGCATGGCTGGTCGCCGCTGCCGCGGGCGTCGCCGCGAGTTCCGCGGGGAAAACCGTTTTTCTGTCGCTGTTGGGCGACGAGGCCAATATTGAATTCGGTTTTCCGGTGTTTCTCGCCGCATGCGTTCTGACCGCTGTCAGCGGATGTATACTCAAACCGCTGAAATATCATCAGATCCTTTCAATCAGGACCGTGATCGGCTGTCTCTTTATATTCTCTCTGATTTTTGCCTTTGAACTTTTCTACCGGGAAGGAGGAGGCGTCGGACCGCTTTTGGTTTTCTGTTTTATTATTTACGCTTACTGCCTCGGCGTTTTGATGAATCAGGAATACGTGACGAAGCCGGCCGCAATCTTTCCCTCGTGTCATGCGACGGGGCGTCTCCGGACGGCGGGGATTGCGTCGGTAACCAGACTTGTTTTCTCAGTTCTCCTGTTTCAGATTCCGATCCTGTCCGCACTTTCTCTCGCGGTAATACCGGCGAGGTTTTTGCGGTTCAGCGGAATCGGGCGGATATTTCAATTCCCGGTTGAAGGAGCGGTGGCGCTGAACGTATTCTTCTTTATATCCGGGTTGATTATGGCAGCGGCCGGCGTCGTGTGGCTGATAGCGAGGACGAACGCCGCGACGGTCGAAAAAGTGCGTGAGCTTCTGTCTGAACTCAGGCAGAAGATCAAAGATTTGTTTATTCGTTTTCTCAAGTTATTATCCGGGAAAAGCGGCGGGCGTTATCTGAGCAGGAAAGAGAGCGTGCGAATCGAAACCCGGCACTACGTTGACACGGTTACATTCCGCGTTTCTCCCCGCGCGCCGCGCGCCGTCACGCGATATTCGTCGTTTCTGAAAAG
>JAGDAM010000279.1 GCA_017959485.1 Clostridia bacterium | reverse complement strand
TTCCATCGCCGTCGAGCGTTTGCTCGGCGCGAGACCGCGCCGTTTTTGCCCGTTGATTTTGCGTTTTATCCTGTTTTTGCAGCAAAAAACGCAAAGCTCGCGCAAAAATCGCGGTTTCCCGTCCGCGATTTTTGCGGGGCTGTAAAAAAAGTTGACTTTTTTTACAGCCCCTAATGTATTAAGTGCGCCCGCGTTTTCGCGCGATGAGTTCGACGGCGGCAAGGACGCAGCCCGACAGCAGCATGAGCGAAAGTCCGGTCACCGTGTACGGGAGCGTTCCCGTACCTCCGGTGGCGGGCAGTTCCGTGCCCGGGGAATTGGTCAGCGTAAGCGTATAAACGCCTCCCGCAAAGGTGATTCCCGTACCGCCTGCCGATATCGGCGTTCCTTCGTCGTACGAAACGGCGCCGCTGCCCGAGCCGAGCGTGACAATGATCGGCGTTCCCCGCATCAGATATCCCGCCGGCGCCTCGGTTTCGACGAGATGATATACGCCCAGCGGCAGCTCGAAGATCCTCGTGTCTCCGTCGCTCAGCGTTCCGTCGCTTCTCGAGACGATGCCGGTTATGAGAGGGACGTCGTCGCGGACGGTAACCGGCGTTCCGCCGGCGTCCTCGGTATGAGTAGCGTAAAGATCGAATTTTGCGCCCCGCAGCCGGGTGCCGGACGGGTCGTTGAAGTCCGCCTTGACGAACTGAAGTTTTTTGATCTCGGTATTGGGAATACGCAGGACGTATGACAGCGCGCCCGACTGTTCGATCGTTCTTTCGAGCCATCCGGAGTGCCCGTCGCTCGCAACGCTGACGTGTCCGTCGGCTCCGACGGTGAAGATCAGGTCTTCCGTCAGCAGCGCGTAACCGTCGGCGGTGACCGTTTCGGTCAGATACCAGGTCCCTTCAGGCAGGTCCGCCGAGATCCGGGAGAGGATTCCCGATGCGTCGGTCGTTAGGCCGGACCAGCTCACGCCTCCGGAAATCCAGGGGGTATAATCCTTTATCGGGTTTCCGTCGCTGCCGATTACCTGGCGGTAAAGGTCGAATTTGACTCCCGAAAGCGGCGCGTGAGTGGCGCCGTCCTCCTTGATCACCCGGAGGGTAACCGGCCGGTTTTTAACGGTGAGTCTCGCAATCATCCCGCTGGCGGGGTCGTTGTCCAGCGTATAGGTTTCCGCGTCGTACGCGTTCCCTTCGGCATCGGTAACGCTGAGCGTCTGAGACACTCCGGTCCCCGTGACGGTAAGGAGCATCGCGGATTCCAGTCCCGCAAATCCTGCGGGAGACCGTATTTCGGTCAGCAGATACGTTCCCGCCTGAAGATAGGCGAGCATGACCGAGCCGTCGGCTGACGATACGTAAGAAGAACTGCCCGGCTCGTTTCCGTCGGAGTCGGTCAGAGTGAATACCGCCCCGCCGAGAGGCGTCCCGTCAAAGGAGGTCTTGTAAACCTCGATTCCCGGGCGGCGGTTGATAACTGTATCGGTACGGATATTCTCGTTTCTTCCGGTGAGCACGCCCGGCTGATAGACTACCGTATATTCGGTATCAACGACCGCGCCGCCGGACTTCGGAGCCGCTCCGACGGTCAGCGTGCTGTCGGACGCGGTGCCGGATATCGGCGTCACGGTAATGCCCGGGACGATCTGCACGATACCGTCGTCTCCGACGACAAGGTCGGTCCCGCCGGCAACAGTCAGCCGGACCTCGCGGACGGTGATGTCCGCGAAAGCGTAAGGATCGGTCGCGCCGTTGAGTTTCAGATCCGGGAAGAAGAAGTATATGTCGGTCTCCCCTTCACGGAGCCGGTGCACGCTTCCTTCCACAAGGACCGGATCGGAACCCTCTCTGGACGCGTAAAGCGCGATATATATGTCGTTGTGATCCGCGAAGTCTCCGTCGGTCCAGATCTTGTTTACGGTAAGGCCCCACCCCTCCTGGTTGCGTATCTCGACCTGCGGGTTCTCGTTATCGCCGATGATTCCGCCTATCGGGGTGCTCTGTTCCGTCACGTGCCCGGCGTCGACCCGGGCGTATCCGTCAGACAGCCGTAGCGTAAATCCGCGCGGAATCTCGCCCGCACGTTCCTCGACCTTCCACCGGGTGTCGATCAGAAGGTCCCTGACCTCCACGGTGTATCCGGCCGGGATGCGCGAGATCGATCCGTACATCGACGTCGTGCGGGCCGCCTCTCTTATCTGCGCGTCGGTCAGCTGTGTGAAATCGGACGTGCCGAGAGAGGTGAATTTCTGCTGGGAAATATCCCAGACGCAGTAGTTTCCGTCGGGATCCCTGATGAAATAGGTGTACATATCGGCAAGTCCCGGCTCGCCGGCTCCGGAATACTCGTTGCCGAGATAAAGCCGGAAGGAAAACTCGGAGTCGATTTCCGCCATTTCGGCGGCGGAGAGGGGATCGCCCGCCTCGTCGTAGACCTTCTTCGTGAACGAAAGCGTTTTCATCGCGTTCGCGTCGGCGTGGTTGTCGAAGGTGACCCTCGGGCGATCTTCGGTCGTGGCGTATTCGATTCCGTAATCGGTTCTCAGGGAGCCGGGGTAGTTCCCCGCGGAAATGGGGGTATCGTTATTGTCGTAAACGCTCCCGCTGACGGCTGTGCCGTTCACCGACACGGCGTCGTAGGCGGCGGAATTTACTCCGCATTCGATGATCTTGTAATTGTGAACGCCGCTCGGCAGCTCGATGACCGCCGTCCTGCCGGCCTTCATCAGAAAGACGTTGCTGTAAGTGACTCCGTCGACGGTCACGCTGTTTCTGAAGGGAATCAGCGTGTGCGTCCCCCTCCATACGACGCGCGGATCGCCGTGGTCCTCTCCCTGGGTGAGCAGCCTCGGCTCGCTTTCCTCGGTCACGATGTTCCCGAGCAAGTCGCGGACCGGGATCTTCGCGCCGAAACCGTCCAATAGGAAATTCCCATCACCGTCGGTCTCGTAAACGATCTCGTCAACGGTATACCAGACCTGGAAGAGGTAGTCGATAAGCTCGTTCGCGGCGTTCGAGGTCCCGGACAGTTTTTTGGACAGTTCTACGGTGCCCGGCTTGACCGAAGCGAGATTGAAGCGCATTTTAAGGTTGGACGCTCCGGCTCCGCGCTCCATATAGAACATCGTCATCGTGTGGCTGGTGTGATCCTTGAAGACGTAGGCGTCGACGTCTGGCTTGTATTCGAAAATGGCGTCCAGCCGTGTCTCGATCTCCTGCGCGGACATGCCGCGGGCCGTATAGTTGTTCCTGAATACGTCGTAAAGCGTCGTAACGGTCCCGGCATTGATCACGGTGCCCGTCCTGAAGTTGACGGAACCTGCGAGCGCCGGGCGCACGCCGCCCAGGTCGAGTACGAGTTCTCCGTCGACGTAGAGCCAGAAATCGTCGTCTCCCGTGAACTCGAAAATAATGTCGTGTCCCCAGTCGTCAAGACCGCTTGCCGACTGAGTGAATACCGCTTCAAGTTCCATTCCGAAAAAGTAATCGGCGGAGTTCTGCGGGATGAGATAGAGATTTTCGCCTTTGCGCGGGTCGGTATCAGGCAGCGGGTTCTGCAGCACGTCGGTCCGGTTCGTAATCGGATTCCCGGCAGAGTCGTAAGCATAGCCGACGGCGGTGCTTATATCGTTGTAGGGCATAAACTGCCCGTGCGTCCTGGTGGGACGCGTTTCGGTTCCGATGGCGGCAATCTGATCGTAAACGGTGAAAGTGCCTTCGTTTTCGTTGAAATGAGCGAAGTTCTGCGTGCTGTCGTACTCGAAATAACCGCTTTCGTTGTAAACGCTCTGTATAAACAGGTGATTGGCGTCGGTCATTCCGGTGAGAAGCTCGGACAGAGAACGCCCTGCGTTGCCGGTAAGCGCGGTGGTCAGCGGATATCCGTCGGCCGCGAGATCCGTCGAGAGCAGACCAAGGGTAGCGTTAGTTTTGTGCTCGGAAGCAAATCCGCCCAAAAAGGGATGCTGCACGCTGTCACGAGCCTGCAACAGAGTATTGTTGAAATCCACCATCTTCATCGTGATTCCGTAGGCGTTGCTGTCGATCGTTTCTACCGTCGTCAGCGCTCCGGAAGAGCCGCCCTGAGCGGCGGTGGGAACGAGTACGGCGAAATAGAAGTCCTGCGCCTCGTCGAGGGGGCAGGTGACGACGCTTCTGTTTCCGGACGCGTCCTCGACAACCTTCAGCCCGAGGTAGGCGTACGCCGGATCGTCCCATGCGACGACCGTGGTGTAGTTCATTCCCTCCTTGCGGCCGTCAAGGTTGATTCCGACCGTATGATCCTGGATTATTCCGCCGAGCTGCGGCGCGAGATACTCGCCGCGGTAGGCGGCGTTCTCCATCTCGTAGTAGTAGTTCGGCGTTCCGTCGCCCCAGGTGTATTCGGTGAACTCCCAGAGCGCGGAATTGACCCGGTTCCCGATCCACTCTATAAGGTCTCCGCTCTCCCAGACACGTACTAAGCTTCCGTTGTGATCGACGGCGTAATACTCGTATTTTTTTGCGGTATCGTTCCAGAAACGGGTGTAGAGAACGACTTTTGCCTTCTCGCCGCCGGTTCCGCTGAGAATATCGTCCGACGCGCTTATCCTGCGCGCGGTGTAGTGTACGAAATCTTCGTCGGTCAGCGACGTCCTTTCAACAAGATTCATCCACACGTATTCAGGAGCCGATGACGCCGGTGTTCCGCGGAAACCGGTGTACGAGCCGGAACCTGCTCCGAGCAGTTCGAGAACGTAACTGCCGTCTTCGGTCGTGAAGCAGTATTTCCCGGCGTGCGTGCCGGTCCCGGGGACGGCGCGCAGAAGCGTCGCGTCGCCGCGGTCGGACGAAAGCGTCGCCGAGTTCTGGCTTAAACCGAGCCAGAGAGTTTCTCCTCCCGAGACCGTGGAAACGCGGTAGAAATCCTCGTGGTCGCATTCGAAAGTCCAGGCCGGAATATCGCTGTTTTCGGCGACGAGCAGGAAGCCGGAATTGTTCACCACGTCGCGGCGGATAATCATTCCCTTTGCCTCGACGAGTTCTTTTCCTCCGACGGTGACCGTGTCGGCCATAAGCGCCGCGGCCGACGACGCGTCGTCGTTGTACGCGATGCCGTAGCTTCTGCCGTCGAGTCCGTACGGGTCGTCGTATGACGCGACGGTGTCGTCGTTGGTTATGAATATCCGCGCGTTTGTCGCGTTGTCGTTGGCCTGCCATAAACGGATCCCGTTTCCCGAACCGGAATGCTGGAGCCAGCGGTTCTCCGACGCGTGTTTTATATAGAACGAGTTGTTACTTGCGTTCGACAGTATAAAGGGGGTTCCCTCCGCCGCAAGCATTATCTCGTTGTTATTCGCGCTTTGCTGTTTTATATACTTCTTTTCGGTGTTCTGACCGGTTCCGGTGTAGGTGAAGATCAGGAAGGTCCCTTCGTCGCTTCCGCTCTCGAAATACCAGTGTGCCGCCTGGGAGACGTTCTGCGTTTCGACGAGAGCCCCGTTCCCGTTAACAGTCGACTTAAAGTAATTGTCCGCGCCGTATGAAAGCAGGTATCCGTGACCGGTTTCGATATCGGCTAAATCGGTGATTTTGAAAGGATCGAAAACAACCGGATTCGGTGCTTCGATTATTCCGTAGACCGAAAAACCTTCCGCGGTGAAAACGACGGCGCCCTTCTCAGCGTCCGACTCCACTATTTCCATAGACAGTACCGCGGAGCCGTCACGCACCGTCGTGCCGTTTTCCGCGTTCGCGGCCGTGTCGGGAACACCCGAAGAGGCGCCCGTGGAGGAGCCGGCGATCCTGTAAGCTCCGGCAAAACCCTGCATCGAGAGAGAGGCGAGCGCTCCGGGCGCGGAAACACTGAGTGTTCCCGGCGTTTTTCCGGTCACCGTCCTTTTTGCGGATACGCTTGCGGCCGGCAGCGGCAGTTCCTCGCCGGGGAAATGCACCACGCGCACCGTGTCCGGCATTCCGTCGCATTCGACGGTTATTCTGACTGCCGAAGCGGGCTGTATGCGTTCACCTGAGGCGTCAAGTATTGAGATATCGAAAAATCTGGCAAAAGCTCCGATTTCTCCAAGGCGTTCGGACGCGCGTTTTAAATACGACGAAAAGACGTCGGAACCGGGATCGACTTCCGACACGGAAAGAGAGGCGCCCAAGGGTAGCCCGGCGTCTTCGGGATCATTCAGTTTTACGGTGTAATCCTTGCCGCGATAGGTCAGCCGGCGCCGCGCGGAGGCACGTGAGAACGGAAGACCCGTAGTTACGAGAAGCGCGGGAGCGATGCAGGAAAAGACGAGAGCCGCGGCGAACACCAGAGAGGCGGCAATTTTGCAGGTCGTGAGTAAACGTGAACGGTGTTTCATCGAAAGTGAAAAGGTGATTTCTGTATTCTTAGGCAAATCTGCGCACGCGAACTGTGCAGCATTGCCTTAAGGCAATACCGCACAATTCGCGTATGCGGATTGGCGAGAGATTTTTGTGCCTGTTTTCAGGAAGCACACGTTTGACCCGTCGCACGCATTACGACGGCTGTTTCTTTGCCGGTTCCCACGTCGAAAGCTTGCAATATCTCTTATATTGCCGCGCTTT
>JAGDAM010000278.1 GCA_017959485.1 Clostridia bacterium | reverse complement strand
GTGACTATCTTCAGCGTGTCGTACTGCTACGAGCGCTCGAGCGAGTTCGGAAGGACGTGAGAAAATGGCGAAAGTTGATCTGAAGAAGCCGGATTTTTACGACAGGTATTCCGCCGCACAGCTCGCCGGCTATCTCCGCGGGCTGGTCGACGATCTTGAATATATTTTGAATAATATCGACGAAAAGAATCTGACTTCCGATTTCCGGAAGAAAATCGATAAGAACAAGGAGGACGCCCCCCGTGGCTAAAACGAGACAAGACTTTGACCTTAAGACCGCCGCCGGCGCGATCGACGCCTACAAGAACGCGACCGCCGGTCTGCAGAGTGAATATACCGATCCTTACGCCGCAGAAAAGGCGAGCGCCCTGGGGGCCGTCAAGAACGCGCCGGCGTTTGAATACGATCCCGGAAAGGATCTCACCTATCAGATCTATCAGCGGCAGTATGCCGCCAACGCAAAGCAGGCGCGGGACGGCACCCTCGCCCGCGCGACCGCCCTCACCGGCGGATACGACAACAGTTACGCGCAGCGCGCCGGTCAGCAGGCGTACGACGAGCAGATGAGCCGCCTCGAGGCGATCATCCCCCAGCTCCGCGCCCAGGCGCGAAGCGAATATGACGCCGACCGCGCCGAAAGATACAACTATCTAAACACCATTCTCAATCTGGGAGAGAGCGACTTCAACCGCTGGCTGTCGCAGCAGAACCTTTCGCGTCAGGACGCGGCGGAGCTGCTCGCGCTGTATCAGAACAACCGAGCCCTTGAGTATCAGAAGGAACGCGACGCCGTCTCGGACGCGCAGTGGCAGAAGACATATGATCTGAATTATTATACCGCTCACAAGAGCGGCGGATCCGGCGGGACGACAACGACGGGGGACGCGCCGACGGCCATAGCCGACTATTACAAATATTTCGGGTACGACAAGCCAAGAGATTTTGTCAACGATTATAGAGCAGCGAAAGACGCGGGGAGTAAAGCGCTTATCGAGTTTCTTAACGGCGGAGCAGATTACGGGCTGACCGACGAACAAATCATGGATTTATACTACCGGATCATGGGAGATCCCGAATTTGCGGCGCCGATACCCGGCAGACAGAGAGATTCGGGAATGAATCGAGTGATGGAAAAATAACAGGAGGGCCGCATGGCTGTAACCTTTAAGGACGCGGAAGAATACCGCCGCAAAAAAGCCGAAGAAAACTATAATAACGCCGGAGGGCAGACCGGTAATACCGGCCTGCCTTCCGGCGGTGTTACCTTGCAGCAGGCGGAGCAGTATCGCCGTCAGCACAGCGAATCGTATATGCAGCAGCAGCACGCATATCGCACCGCGCAGCACCAGAAAAAGATCGCAATATACAATCGAAAAGTGCAAAATTACGTTGACGCCGTAAAGCAGAATGGTTATCTGTCGCAGTATGATACCTATAAGAAGGCGCAGAGCCGGCTTGATGAGCTTGAACGGTTCGGCTATAACAATGATATGCGGCGTACGTATGATCCCTCCGTTTATGATTCCTCTGTTACCGGATTTGATACGCCGCACAAAGAATTTGAAGCGTTATTTGATCGTGCGCGACAATTAAATGCATACGAGCATGCTGTCGTTGACTACTCCAACGCGCGCAACCCAGGCTATCTTGAGTCGTACAGGATCTCGAACGCAGAAGGCGAGTTCGATTATGATCCGGAGATCTGGGCGCAGGAACAACGGAAATTTGAAGAGGCCGTCGCGCAGTATCGTTATTTGCAGGGCTTTGAAAACCGCGACGCCATGCGCGCCCGAGCGGCCGATCTTAAGACACAGTACGGCGACCGCGAAGTGCGGAGCTACACCGATTCGGACGGAGAATATCCGGAAGTTTGGTCGGAAAAGAAAAAAGCGATAGCCGAGGCCGCGCGCCCGAAGTATCAGTCCGAATTATTCGGGTCGTGGCAGGAGGAAGCGGCGGCGCTGGAGAATTACGCGGATCAGCTCGACGCCCTGGACGCCCAGGAAGAGTATAACAAATATAAGGAAGAACACCCCAAAGAGGCCGCGTTAGGCGAGTACGTCTATACAAATAAATGGAGCGGGAAAAGCTTTGAAGAACGTATACTTGACGTTAAAGAAACTGCGGCAGGAGGTCGTGCGGTAACCGACTACCCCGGCGTTTATAAGAATAATAACGAACTGGCGGCGGATCTTCTTTTCTATGCATTGAATAACGCGACTCTTGACGAGCTGGAGAAAGCAAACGAAGATATAAACAGCCGCGCAGGGAGCTTTGCGAATTTTCAAACCGATTACGCCAGCTGGGCGAAGCTGATAAGCGATTACTATACCGACCGCGTAGGTAAGGAGTATTCGCGCCAATACAACGTAGCGGTCAATCAGCCTGATTGGAAAGATAAAAGCGCATGGGAAGGCTCGCCCGACGATGAATTCGGGATTGGACATGTCCTTAATTATGTAAATCTGCGCAATAAGAATTATTATGGCGAGCGATGGGGAAACGGCGACTCTTTAGCTGATGATCCTGCAGGAGTTAATTCATTCGGAGAACTGTGGGGTGATATAAAATGGGGCTTGGATATCGGAGATACGGCGAGTCTGTCTGACAATTACGGATATGAACCGGATATCATCGAGAGAATGCCGCGATATCAGTTTGACATGGCGTCCTACTTGTATCATACGCAAGGCGCAGCGGCGGCCAAAGAGTATCTGGATTATATTTATGAAAACCTGAAAAGCGGCTATTCGAACAGATGGGCGGAACGATATGATCAGATGAGAGAAAACGCTGGAGAATCGTCTGCCCGAACCGCGGAGATTCTGTTCCCGTGGGATAATGAAGCTCGCCTCAAGGGATATCAAGCGGGGCTTAAGGCCTCGGATGCTTTCGCTTCTGTAGGTACTGCGGCCTTCGCCCCTGCGGCAGGCGCCGAAGGGCTGGGAAGCTTGGCTGAATATTACCTTTTCGGTAAAGTTCCGGGGGCGGGCGAAACGCCAATCAACGATATGCGCCAGCAAATCCGTGAAGAAGTGCAGAAACTGAACAACTTTAGCGGCGGAGAGCGGTTCGCATACGGGACAGTAATGAGCATTGCGGACTGCCTCGTAACAATGGCGGTGGGCGGAGCGATATCGTCAGCTGCGGGGATGGGCGGAACAGCCGCGAAGGGGATAACCGGCCTTCAAAAGTGGGTGAACGAATGCAAAGATTTAGTTCTTCCTATGATGTCCGGCCAAGCTGCCGTTCCGGCGTTTCGGGAAGCGAAGAAAAGAGGGTTGGACGACAAGCACGCAATGGCGATGAGCCTTGCCGCGACTTTTGCGGAATGGGTAACGGAGCGAATCGGAATTGAAACATTCCTATCCGACCCTTCAAATCTTGCCCTATATCTTGGAAAGAACGTTCTCGCTGAAGGAAGTGAAGAGTTCCTTTCCAACGCGTTAAACACTTTAGCCGATGCTATCGTTAACGGCGGGGACAGCGAAGTCCGCCAAAAGAAGCGCCATTACATGGATGAATATCGGCTTGGTGAAAAAGAGGCGTCTTGGCGCGCGTTTGTTGACTGGCTGGCTGAAGCGGGACTTGACACGCTCGGCGGTGCGATCTCCGGCGCGTTTTTCGGCGGAGTCGGAATAGCGAGCACTTTCTCGGATGACGTACGGGTCGGCAGATCTTTCAACGCCGGAAAGAACGGCGTCGGAGTGACCGCGGCGGAGGGTGCCTCGGAAAATGATATCCGGAGCGCCGGCGAGATCAACAGGGACGGAAACGCTGCCGTCTTCCGTGAAATCCTCGATCGCTTCGGACCGGAGTCGGAACAGGGCGCGGCGGCGCAAAAGGCTCTCTACGATCTCAAAAATGGAAAAAAGATCTCGGACAGCCGCATGGGAAAGCTCACGCGCTTTCTCGCGGAAGATATGGTCAAAAAAGGCGAGGTGGAAAACGCAGGCGACGCGCTTGACCTCATCTCCATGCATCAGAACGCATCCATGCTCTCTTCCGCGTTGGATAAAGTCCCCGGAGTGACGGTGACGGTCAACGGCGAGAAAACGAAGATCATCGGAATTACCGGAGAACGTGGAGCGAGAAGCTTCACGACCGCCGACGGGACTACCGTTAAGATGAACGGTCTTGACGCTCGGGCGACCGACCCGTCGGCGCGGATGGTGCTTGTTTTCGCCGACAACGTCGACAATGCGGACGTCGGGCGGATAGCCATCGAAAACTATACCCCCGATACGGACGCGAACGCCTATACCAGGGGGCTTTACGCTATATACAAAGCTGCGATCGGAGAGGTGTCTTTCAATGAGGCGGTCGCGGCTGCCGGAGAGTACGCGTCGGCGGTACCGAGCGACGCGCAGCACGCGGCGTATAAGGCGGGGCTCGTCGAGGCGGGAAAGAACGCCGGCAGCCAGACCAAAGGCGGGACGTATGACGTTTCGACGTCGTTGATCACGCAGGGCAAGGATCTTTCCGAGTATTCTCCGGACAGGCAGAAGAGCATACAGAACTATCTTAACGCCGTGGATGAGAAGCTGCTTCGCTTTGTAAACAACGCGATTCAGGAAACTAATAAAAAGAATCTCGAAAACATGCACCGTAATTTTGGACAGATTCTTTCTGAAAACATTTACAAAAAAGCCGAGACTCTTCTCGGCTTCGATGTCAGCGACTATCAGATCAGCATTAACGGTGAAGCAGTCCGCCACATAAAAAACGGCCATAACGGCTTGGCTGGTTCGAGCGACAATACGATGTCAGACAACAGAGATATCGCGCGAATTGGATATATTCTCGCAAATGCGGACGATGTCGACTATGCCTATGATCAAAACGGAAACCGACAGTTTGACTCTCAATACAAAGGAAAAGATAACAAACCGTCTGCCGTTCTTGCAATATCAAAAAAGGTTGACGGAACGTATGTAATCGGAACAGTAGCGGCAGATTCGAAAGCAAAAACTCTGAGAATAAAAACCGCTTACACTACACAAACACAAAAAAGAAGCGGGCAAGAGTCTTTGCCTGAAAACGGCCCAAGACTTACGTCCGAAACGCACCTTGCCTCTGCTTCTGCTGATATTGTATCACAGAACGGGCAGAGTGTCAAGACGGATAATGTCGAACGCTCGGCGAATCCCTCCCCTCAGTCAGCTGACGCTGACAGCTCCCCCTCCCCGGCAAGCCGGGGGAAGGAGCTTTCCGGAAATGGCGCCTCGGAGGCGAAGACGCCGCCGAAGGTGAAGCTGGCGGATCTGCTGTCGAAGAAGGAGACCCGGAGAGGGGCGGCGGACTTCGACGCCTCTATGCGGAAGATCTCCGATCCGAAGGTAAAGGATCTCACCGGGAAGATGACGCCCGGAGAGAAGGCGGTCTTCGGCCTGTTCGCCGACGCCTTCGGAGTGGATATAACCTATCTCGCCGAGCTGCCGGACGGCGCCTTCGGAGAGATAGTCTCATATCTCCGGTCGGTGAAGATCTCCGCGGAGAGCCCGAACCCGATATCGAGCGCCATTCACGAGGTGACGCACCTCTTCCGGGCTATGGATCAGGCGATGGGCTCGGATATCTACGACGGGCTGCGCGACGCCGCCCTGCACCATCTCGAGAACAGCGGCGCGGATCTCGACGAGCTTATAGACCGTCAGCTCGAACTGCACGAAGGGGAAAAGGACTTCGACACCGACGACGCGATCGAGGAGGTGGTCGCCAACGCATACGGCGACGCCGTCCCGAACGCCCGGGACTTTGCCGACCGTCTGATCCGCTTCGCCGCCGAGGACGGGTACAGCAAGAAGAAAACAAAAACGCTTCTCGAAGGCGTGAAGGGATACTTCGAGAAGCTGAAGAAGTTCTTTTCGGATCTGCTCGCGAAGACGCGGAACGCGCTCGGCAGGACGGCCGTCACGCGCGAAGGAATATACCTTCAGAATAAGGTCGACGTCTGCGATCAGATGCTTGACGCCTTCCTCGACGCCGGGAAGAAGCTCAACGAGATCTACCGCTCCTACGTCGAGTCTGACGAGACCTCTCCCGCCGTCACGGGTAATGTAAAGTACCAAAAAAACGAGCATGCAATCAAACATGTTCTTCGAGAAAACGGCAATGCCTTGATTAATATGAGCCCGGTCGCTGAAGTGGTAAGCGACGGAATCAATGGTATGCGGAAAGGAATACAAGTCCAAATTGTATTGTTGGATCTCAAGCAATATGGAAAATACATTGAACGTGAAGGCTTCGGAAAGATCCTTATTGGAGAAAATGAAATCAAAGAGGCGCTTTCCTATATTCACGACGATGCAGGGTTCGCGGCGTTCAAGGCGTTACCAGGTGTTCTAAAACGTGGAACTATTATCGATACAGATATAGATCATAAGAACAACGGCTTTGATACTGTAACCATTGCTGCGCCGGTTGTTATCAACGGAGTGCGCGGAAATATGGGCGCAATCATAAAAAAGACCGGTAAACTGAGATATAAGACGCATGCGATCCTGATGCCGGACGGGAGCAGATTTGTGTTTGAAAAACAGAATGCAGAATTTGCACCCGGCAAGATTTCTGCCGAAAACGGCAACGCGGGCTTGCCCTCAAATTCTGCATCCAATGATATTGTATCATCGGAAAACGGTTTTGTCAAGTCCAAGCGCCAGATTGGCGAGGATCAGGCGGCGCTTGAGGAGCTGGAACGCGAGCTCGACGGCGAGAGGGAGAAGGTCGGGCGGCTTGAGAAAAAGAGCGAGAAGCAGGAGGCCGCCATCAGGGCACTGTCTCACGCTCTGGCGGTCGAGCCGGACCGGATCCCGAGCTACAAGGACCTGAAGAAACTGACGAAGGATCTTATCGAGAGTTATTCGTCAACGCTGGACGCCGGCAAGCTGCAGAGCCGCCTGAGCGTCGTATGCGAGCGGTTCCGCCGCGGGCTCGACCGGAAGGGCGACTTCGCCTCGGTCTACGCGCAGGTGAGCGATATCGCCGCCTCGATAGTCGACTCCGCGGAGGCGGTGGTCGGCGACAGTCCCGCATGGGAGGAAGGATACGACGACTTTCTCCGGAGAATGAGAAACGGGGTCCGGCTGACCGAGACCCAGCGCCAGGAGATCGGGAGCGCATACGACGGCTTCGAGAAGTGGCGCCGAGATCATTTCGGCAGATTCAACGTCACGAGCGACGCGGACGCCACAGCGCTTGACGAGATATGGGACGAGCTGCGCGAATACGTCCCGTCTATGCTGCCGGCGTCTTCGGAGATCTCCGAGGGCGACATGGCGCTCAGGGCCGCCGAGCTTGCCGACAGACTGGCGGAACGAAAAAAGGAAACCTACAATCCTTTCTTTTACGACGTGTTTGAGGGCGGAGAGGTAAAGCCGCTGACCGACCTCGACGCCGACGTCGAACGCGGAATGGCGATCGACGGCGTCGCGCAGGAGATCCTTTCCGGGCTCGCCGACGTCGGAGACATTAAAACGGCGCGGGCCGCCGAGAGCGAGGGATACGCGCGCGCAAGGGACGAGTTCGCGGAACGCCTGGGAGATCTCCGGCGCGAGACGCTGAAAGAGCGCAACGACTGGCGGGTCGCTATGGCCGCCGACAAGAACGCCGCGATCGAAGAATACCGGCAGGCCCGCAAGCTGACCGAGCTGCGCGACAAGACGACGCGGCTTATAAAGAAGATGAGCCGGGCGCTCCTGGAACCGACAAAGACGGTTTACGTGCCTCGCGGCTTATACGAGGCGTCGATCGGCGCTCTGGAAGCTATCGACGTCGGCGCTAACCTGACGACCAAGGCGGGGCGGCAGCTTGAGACCCTGCGCGACCGGCTGTCCTACCTGAAGCAGGAATACGACGCGCTGAAGGCGTCCGGGGACCCCGACTTTATGACCGAGTATGACGAGCATTTCTCCGATCGGATCGCCCGACTGACCGACGCGGTCGGCGACCTGCCGATCCGGAAGATGAGCTATGAGCAGCTTAACGAGGTCTACTCCCTTCTGAAAGAGGTGGACGGGCTGATCACCGACGCCCGCCTGCAGATCGCCGCCGGCGAACTGATGGAGAACCACGACCTCGGAATGACGGCGGTAGCCGAAATGGAAAAGGCGGCGCCGAAGTTCGCCGCATGGCGCAACTACTCCGGCCTGACGCTCAACGTCGTTCGCTTGGCGAACATGATGGGCGGATACGATCCGAATTCCGTTATAGTCAAGCAGGTCGGCTCCCTCGTCGAGGGCGTACGGAAACGCGACCTTTATATAATGCAGCACACCAAGCCGTTTGAAGAACTGGAAGCCGAGGCGAAAAAGTACGGATACAAGAGCTTTGACGACTGGCGGTCGGAGGCGATCGACGTCGGACTCGTCGACCTGGACGGAAAAGCGGTGCTGCTCACCCGTTCGGTGATCTTCACCAGATCCCGGCCGGCGGAGGTTTCGTATGCCACGATGGATTCGTAATCGCCGAAGCGGCCGTTCAGCTTTACATCGCTCTTCGCAGCGCTTTCATTCACGCGCACCACCACCAGCTTCCTCGACGTCAAGGACCAGCTGGAGTGCGAGGTGCGCTCGGGCGGGCTCGTGATCGACACCGCCGGCTTCGACATCGAGATTAAGCACGACCTCATCGGCTCCGGCCCGCTCATCAAGAAGGGCCTCGGCACGCTCACGATATCGGGCGCGAACCCGTTCACCGAAGACAGGATATTCGTGTACGCCGGCAAGGCCGTCGTAGGAGGGGTGACCTACGAGGAGAACGCGCAGGACGACGTCGACGCCTCCGCGGGCGGGTACCTCGGCGAGATGGTCATACACGGCACGGAGATGGAGGCCTGGCTCAACGACGCCGACTTCAACACGTGCGGGAAGTACGGCGCGCAGGGCGCCAAGGCGCTCGATCTGCCGCGGCCCGTCGTCATAAACGCGGGCGGCGACAGGAAGACGTACACGAACCTCGAGGTCGGCATCCTGACGAACGACACCGAGAACGGCATATCCTACTCGTTCTCCACCGAGGGCCTAGCGCCGCGCACGTTCAAGGTGGCCGCCCCCGCGTGCGACCCGGTCAAGAACGTCCGCGACTTCGGCGGCTGGCCGCTGCTGGGCGGCAGCGGCGCGACGACGAGGCAGGGCGTGATCCTCCGCGGAGGCCACCTCGACTCCTTCGTGAACGTGACGCCGGCGCAGCAGGCGGCGAGCGCGCTGTCGTGGCTCAAGACGGAGATCGACCTCCGCCATCCCGACCGCAACGAGATCGACGCCGGATACCAGAACGTCTCGAAGTCGTGGGCCGCGGTCGACGCGGACTACGTGTCCTGCCCGATCGACTTCAGCACAGGCGGGGCGCAGATCGACACCGACGACCCCAACTTCACGAACCCGCTGCGCCGCGTGTTCTCGGCGCTCGGCACGCCCGGGGCGCTCCCGGCGTACGTCCACGGCGGCGCGGGCGCCGACCGCACGGGGGTTGTGGGGCTGCTTCTCCTCGGCCTGACGGGCGTTGACGAGGACGCGCTCTTCCGCGACTACCTCGCGAGCAACTTCGCCGACATCGGCGGCCCGCGGAGCGGGGACGTCCCGCAGGAGTTCCTCATGTACATCCTGAGCGGCAGCTGCAACGACGGCAAGTACGTCTTCTCCGGCAACGCCTACGGCGAGTCCGTTGCGGCGCGCTGCCGCGCGTACCTCGAGATGTGCGGGGTCACCTACGGCGAG
>JAGDAM010000277.1 GCA_017959485.1 Clostridia bacterium | reverse complement strand
TCGGGAGTCGGCGCCGTGGCGTTCAAGCTGCTCCTCGCGGGCTTCTTCGGCGGTCTGATCGGACTGGAACGCAGAAGGAAGCGCCGTCCCGCCGGATTCAGAACGCACATACTGGTTTGCGTCGGCGTCACGATCGCTTTCTGCACGAATATCTATCTGTACGATTTCTTCCTTTCGTTTTTTGAAGGAGGATACGACAAGCTCGACGTCTCCCGTCTCGGAGCTCAGGTTATCAACGGTATCGGTTTTCTCGGAGCCGGAACCATCATAATTACCGGGCGCCATCAGGTTCGCGGTCTCACCACCGCCGCCGGGCTCTGGTCGGCCGCCTGCATGGGACTGGCCATCGGAGCCGGTTACTTCGAGTGCGCCGTCCTCGCGTTCATCTACATATATCTCACGATCACCGTCTTCAACAGTGTCGAGAAGATGCTCACCGAACGTTCGAGAAATATGAACGTCTGGCTGATCGTAAACGGTCCGGACGAAGTCAAAAACGTCACGGGTCTGCTTGAACAGATGAATATTACAGTCTACGACGTCGAGATTACAAACGTCCGTGAACTTCCCGAGCAGCTGCCGACGCTCGTGGTCGAAACGCATCTTCCCCTGAGAAGCGCGCACAGCGACGTCATAATGGCTCTTGCCGGTCTTGAAGGTGTTGTTGCCGTCGAAGAGGTATGAGAGGAATAGGAGCTGAAGAATGACTTTCAAAGATTTTTACGACGTAATACGCGGGGTTGGAATACCCGGAATACTTGTCAGACTTACGCTTGCTCTCATCTGCGGCGGCTTCATCGGCTGGGAACGCGAAACAAAGCGCCGCGCCGCCGGCTTCCGCACCCACGTGCTGATCTGTCTGGGGGCTTCGCTGACCACTCTGGTCAGCCAGTTCATCGTTTTTGAACGCGGGCTTCCGACCGATCCCGCAAGACTTGGAGCACAGGTTATCGCCGGCATGTCGTTTATAGGTGCCGGAGCCATCATCGTCACCTCGCGCAAGCAGGTTAAAGGTCTGACTACCGCAGCCGGTCTCTGGACATCAGCCATCATCGGACTCGCGATCGGAGCAGGATACTACCCTGCAGCGATACTCGCAGTCACTCTCGTACTGTTCTCCGAGCTCGCTCTGTCGAAACTCGAATACTTCATAGTAGCCAACGCGAAACGCATGACCGTGAGAGTCGAGATGAGCGACGCGTCGGTGCTTACGGCTATAATATCCGATCTGACCTCGCACGGATTCAAGGTCAGCGACGTCGAGTTCTCGCGCGCGAATCAGGGGCACCCCGGCTTCCCCGGCGCGGTAATGACCGTAACGATGAAAAAGCGTCAGAAACACGACGACGTTCTTCTTTCAATTTCAAAAACCGAAGGCGTCAAGGAAGTTGAAGAGCTTTAAGCGCAGATTGACGCGTTGACAATCCATCCCAAAAAAGGAAAAGAAAGATGCGCGGACTTGAAAAGATCGGAACTCTGACACGAAAAAGCGCGGATCAGATAGGAAATTCGCGTCTGGGAATAGGATTCGAAAAGCTGGACCGGAACGTTTTCGATCCGGAGCCTGCTTACGATAAACTGGCGCAAATCGGAGTAAAATGGGTCAGACTACAGTCTGGGTGGCAGCGCACCGAGAGAGTGCGAGGCGTTTACGACTTTTCCTGGCTTGATTCGATAGTCGACCGGCTGCTCTCGCTCGGAATGATTCCCTGGATCTGCCTCTGCTACGGGAACGAACTGTACAACAAAGAGGCTGAAACCGTATTCGGAGCGGTAGGAATCCCGCCCATCTTCAACGACGACCAGAAGACGGGCTGGCGCAATTACGTGACCGCCCTCGTATCACGCTACCGCGGGAAAGTCGGCCTTTACGAAGTCTGGAACGAGCCGGACGGCAAATGGTGCTGGAAGCACGGCGTCAACGCGACCGAGCTCGGACTGTTTACGATAGATACCGCGAAAGCGGTAAAGGCCGCGGATCCTTCGGCAAAAGTCGCGGGACCGGCGCTCGCCAAGGACCAGGCCTTCCTCAGTCTGGCGCTCTCCACCGGCATGGCGGAAGTCATCGACGCGGTCACGTATCACGCCTACCTGCCGCAGGAAGCCGATCTTATTCAGCACACGCGGGCAATGCGCTCGGTTTGCGATCTCTGGAATCCCTCGCTCGGACTGATACAGGGCGAATCGGGAACCCAGTCGAGAAGCGACGGCGCCGGTGCCTTAAAGCAGGGTGAATGGGACGAAAAAAAGCAGGCGAAGTACCTGCTTCGGCATCTTGTGACCGATCTTTCCTTCGACGTCAGGTTCGCCAGCTGGTTTTCCACTCTCGATATGATCGAGGCGCTCAACGGCACCGTCGGCGACCGCGCCTCATATCTCGATTACGGATATTTCGGCGTTCTCGGCGCGGATTTCGATGAAGACGGAAGAGCCACCGGGACCTACACCCCCAAGCCGTCGTATTACGCGCTGTCGAATCTCGCCTCCCTTTTTGCAGACGCCGGAGAACCCGACACACTCTCCGCGGTCTTCAGACCCGAGGCAAAGACGCGTTACTGGCTCGAACCCGACCTCGGACCGGAGGGAGTTCTCCAGTTTTCCTTCAAACTCAGAAACGGCTCGAAAACGCTTGCTTTCTGGCATCCGTCGGACGTTCTGACTACCGATTACGAGGGCACCGTCAGCTTCAAGATCTGCCGTAGGCCGGGCATCCCGATGAGTATTCTCGATCCGTTCGACGGCTCGGTTTACCAGATCGGTGAGGAATACATGAGAGAATGGCCGTCCGGATGCGTATCCTTCACTCACGTACCGATTAAGGATTACCCTCTGTT
>JAGDAM010000276.1 GCA_017959485.1 Clostridia bacterium | reverse complement strand
GCAAAGCTCGCGCAAAAATCGCGGTTTCCCGTCCGCGATTTTTGCGGGGCTGTAAAATTTTTGACTTTTTTTACAGCCCCCTTATCGGCAATTACTCTCGCCGCGTTAGGCGAGAAGAAGCCCCTGCGTTATTTGTTGTCCCGCAGATCCTCCTCGGCGGGAAGATCCGGCAGATCGATGACGTAAGGGAAGGGGATTCTCGCCTTTTCCTCACCGTGACGGGCGGTGTGATCCATCCAGCCGGTGCCAAATTCTTTTATCTTCGCGTTCTTTTTCTTTTTTTGAGGGATACGGCCGACGTCAGACTCATAATACGCGTCGAGCTTTTTCTTCATAAGAGCGACGCGAGGATCGCTTTCGTCGTAGAGATCTTCGGTTTCGGGCCTCGTTTTGAA
The DNA here is from genome assembly GCA_017959485.1 of Clostridia bacterium. The sequence goes on along the minus strand of JAGDAM010000276.1, from coordinate 5,117 downwards.
ATAGCGGTATTTTTTCTCGGAGGCGCTGTAAACGAGTTTGTCGTCCCGGCTCGCGATCATATACGATCCGTCGCCTTTGTGGCTGTATTGAGAATAAACGAAGTCGTGCGCGCCGCCGAAAAGATCGATCCCGTCGAACTCTCCGTCGCCGTATCCAATTCCCTCGAGCGAGAGAAGCGTGGGCGCCACGTCGACGAGCGAGCAGAGGTCGTTCCGTCTGCAGGGCGCTGCGCCCGGTATCTTCATCATCAGCGGAACGTGGACTGCCGGCTCAAGCATCGAGCGTTTTCCGAAGTTTGAGTAGTCTCCGAGAAATTCTCCGTGATCGGATGAAAAAACTATTACCGTGTCCTCGTAAAGACCTTTTTCCTTCAGCGCCGAAATGATTCTTCCGACCTGGTAGTCGACGAATGAGACGCAGGCGTAATAATAGTTTTTCAGCCGTTTTGCGGCGAGTTCGGTGATGCCGAGATGTTCGCAGTCGAACGAAGGCGTCATCATCGGTTTGAATTCTCTGTAGTTTTCGGGGACAAAGGGAGCGGGAATGCTCTCGCGGCGGTAGAGCTTGTTCCAGGGTGCCGGAGGGCAGAAGGGCGGATGCGGGTGAATAAACGAGGAGAAGAGGAAAAACGGCTCGTCTTTTTTCAGCGAATTAATGAAATCTATCGAGCGGTCGCCGACCCACTGCGTCGGGTGAACCTCGGCGGGAAGCTGCGACACCTGAGGAACGTAGTACATCTCGCTTCTGACGCCGTTGTAGTCGAAAACGTTTTTATAAGGGGATGAAAGAATGAATTTCGTGTAGTCGTCCGCCGGATTTGACATCTCCTCCTGGGTAAATCTTTCGTCGAAACCCATCTTTCCGTACAGGTCACGGGAGTTGTGCATTTTTCCGACGTTGCACGAATGCAGCCCGGCAGCGGTCAGAGCCCCATAAAGTCCGTCGCCGGAGTAACAGGTTTGCTTGTTGTTGGCGTTGCAGCCGGTGCGTGCCGGATATCTTCCCGAAAGAAGCGAGAGGCGCGCCGGAACGCAGACTGGAGAAGGAGTAAGACAGTAGTCGAATACGACCGAATCGGCGGCAAGCGCGTCGAGATTAGGCGTCTGGACGAACCGGTTGCCGTTGGCTCCGATCGCGTCGTACCTCAGCTGGTCGGTAAAGAGAAAGAGTATGTTTTTCATTCAACCTTTTTTCTTTAAGTAAACAAGCGCGGATTCCGGTTATCTCACGACCGATTTTCTGAGTCTGCCGATCACGCGGCCGGAGCAGGAAACGCTCTCGTAGTCGCTGAGCATGATTTTGCCGAATTCGGGATTCAGCGAGATCAGGCAGTCGCCGCCGAATACCTTGAAGTAGCTGCAGCCGTCGAGGACGTAAACGCAAAGATCGCCGGGTTCAACCGTTTCCGTGTTCTCAACGAGTATTATATCTTTGTCGTGGAATTTCGGCTCCATGCTTCGCCCGCTGATTCTGACGGCAAAACTCGCTCCCTCGGTTCGGGGTTCCACGGGGATCGATATCGTATCGGACGGGTTGTCGTAATCAAGATACTCGCCGGGTCCTGCGGATACCGGAAGGTCGTAAATCGGTATGCTGCGGCGTGTTCTTGCGACGCCGGCGGAACGAGTAATCGGAGAAGAGAGTACGGTTCCGCGGGAGGCGTTGTTTTGCTCGGCTTCCTTGCTGATTATAGTGTCGACCAGCGTCCGGCCCCGATCGTCAAGATTGCGGTATCCGTCGAGAAGGGCGCGTTCGGAGGCCGAAAGGGAATAAGCGGCTTCGGGGCTGCCCTTGCCGAGGACAAGGTAGTCAAGCGACACTCCGAGCACGTCCGCGATTGCGACGATATTGGAAAGCTTTACGGAATCCGAGACTCCCGAGAGGATTTTGGTCAGTGTGCCTTTCGGAATTCCGGTGAGTTCAGCCAGTTTGTCGGATGTGATCTTTTGCTTTGATTTGAGTTCCTTTATGCGTGAGATGTATTCCATAGCGCACCTCGCAGTTTTTTAATACGAATAGATTATACCACATTTTTCCGTTTTTGTAAATATTTTTTTAAAAAAATTCCAAAAAAAGAAAAATATGCTTGACAAACCGGAAAAACGGTGCTATAATATGCTCGAAAAGTTCCGAAAGCGGAAAAACGAGGTGCCAAAATGAACAGAAACGAATACGGAAATCAGAATTATTCAACCGGATCCGAACTCAATAATGCCTTTTCCGGAAATTCTCTTTATGATAAATTGTTTGATATGTGCTGTTCGGTAGCCGCCTTCTTTATGCGTCCCGCCATACGCTGGATAATCAGGTTTCTGACCGGCGCCGGAGTAACGGTCGGTGTATTTTTCCTTGCCCGCGCGTGGCTTGGCGGCACTCTCGGCTTTATCGGCGGTCTGCTCGTCGCCGCCGCTCTCACCTTCATCGGCTGTGTGGGAATCAGCGAGGACTGATCGCTTTACCGTCCTTTCCCGCGCATGAGGAGGCAGTCGCGGCTCCCGGATTTAATCCGGTCATTGCGGATGTAAGTCAAAAATAAATATCGGGGGATGTAATAAAAGTCTGTTTCGACTTTTTTACATCCCCCGCGTCATATTGCCGCCGCGTCAGTCGGCCGCCTTATCGGGTTCACCGGTGTCTTCGGCATCGGTCCCTTTGTATTCAAGGCACATCATTGTCAAATCGTCGAACTGCTGGGCGTCCCGGACGAATCCGTCCACGGCAGCTCTGACGGTTTCGAGGATTTCCCTCGGAGAGAGGTCGGCCGCCGTGTTGAGCGCCTCGAGCATACGCTCGGTCCCGAACAGCTCGAGTCCGGCGTTGGTTGCCTCGGGCACGCCGTCGGTATAGACGAACAGTCTCGAGCCCGGCCGCATCATGATCTCGTACTCTTTGTAGCGGGCGCCGTCCATGCCGCCTATCACGAAGCCGTGCTTGTCCTTGAAGAGCTCGAATTTTCCGTCGGGCGACAGCAGCGCGGGATATTCGTGTCCGGCGTTGGCCGCGGTGAGTTTTCCGGTCGAAATCTCGAGAATACCGAGCCAGACGGTTACGAACATTTCCTCACGGTTGTTCGAGCAGATCGCCGCGTTGGTGTCGTGCAGTATCTGAGCCGGCGTCTTGCCCATCTGGGCGTTGTTGGCGAGAATGATCATCGAGGCCATCATAAAGAGAGCCGCCGGGATTCCCTTGCCCGAAACGTCGGCAATGAAGGCGCACAGATGATCGTCGTCTACCAGGAAATAGTCGTAGAAGTCGCCGCCGACCTCCTTGGCGGGAGTCATCGTGGCGAAGATATCAAACTCGGCTCTGTCAGGGAAAGCGGGGAAGATGTTAGGCAGCATATCCGCCTGAATGCGCGTCGCAAGCGACAGCTCGGCGCCTATGCGCTCCTTTTCAGCCGTCACGCGCTCGACTTCCGAGATATACTCCAGCGTCTTTCCCGACAGTATCGAGAAGGATTCCGCGAGCAGCTCAATCTCGTCGTGAGTGCGGTAAACGTCCTCCATTTTGAAGAGCAGGTCGTCGCCTCCCAGAGCCCTGACCCGCGTGGTAATCGCCTCAAGCGGCTTGACTATCCTCTTCGATATAATGATTGCAGCCGTCACGGCGATAATCACGACCAGAACGATCAGTATAAGGATCGTGGTTTTCGAGTTGGAAAGATTCTTGTAGAAAGTCTCGGTCGCCCCGTTTTGAATCGTGTTGAACTGGTTCAGCATCGCGTCCGCCGGCTGATCGGCAAGCGTTTTCGGGACGACGCTGATGACAGTCCATCCGACGCTCCGGATTGGGGAGCCGATTACGTAATACTTTTCGCCGTCGACGTCGATAAGCCGCAGCTTCGTATTGTCCGCGAGCGCGTCTTTGACGAATACGGCAAGCTCCTTGTCGTCGGAAGTTCTAAGATCCGGCGCCTCGCCGTCCGAAACGACGCGAAAGACGCCTTCGGTCCGGGGAGAGAAGAGAACGTGTCCGTTCTGGTTGATTACGCAGATGAAGCTGCCGCTCTGAGAGGCGTTGTTGACGGCGATCGATACGTCGTTCAAAAACAGATCGGCGCCTATTACCGCTACGAGCTTTCCTTCATTATATACCGGAAGCGAGCACATGATGCTGATCTCGCCTGTGAAAATATCGGTGGTTACATCGGTAAAGAACAGCTTCCCGGTTTCTTCGGCGCCCCTGTACCACAGTCTGTCTCGGACGGGGATTGGTATAACCTTTCCGTCGCCGTCGAATTTCGACGCGGAGTGGTTGTCGACGAGCAGCATAACTCCCTCGGGCAGCGCACAGTAGCAGGAGTCCACGTTTGCGTCGGCGTACAGAGCCGTCATCAGGTCGGAAAGATTCGCAATCAGTCCGAGCTTGCCGCTCACCGCGGGATCCGAGAGGTCGATTCCGGCCTCGGAGAGCACCTGGACGCTGATCTGCCCGTCTTTCGACGCGTCGGGACCGGAGGCCTCACGCGACGGATAGTCTGCGGGAGCAGCAAACAGCTTGGACGTATAGTCGGCAACCACTTCCACGATCCTCACGGCGTCTCCGAAAACGTCCTCGGCGATATAGGCCTCCATCCGAGTGCTCTGGGTCATATTGGCGTCCAGAATACTTGTCATCGTCTTATCGGAGATCGAGGTTATCGACTCTTTCTGAGACTCGTTGGTGCCGCGCACAAGCGAGACCAGATGGTCCGACTGATAGATGATAACGACGGCGAACACCGCGAGGACAAGAATAATCGAGATGATTACGAGGTTGAGAATCTTCTGCTGTATGCCGCCGATTGTTATGTTTTTTACTTTTTTCATGCGCTGTTTTCCCTGATGAAAACCGGAAACGGATATTGTGCTCGAAAAGAGTTATACGAACGCTGCGCGACTGTCGGCACTTTCTTTATTTTATCATAATTGAAGCTGAGTTGCAAGTGAAAAAGCGAACTCGAGTTTTTCATTTTATTAAGGCAACACCGCACGGGTTCGCGTGCGGAGATTGTCGAGTAATTTTGGCGCCTGTTTTCAGGAAGCACACGTTTGACCCGTCGCACGCATTACGACGGCTGTTTCTTTGCCGGTTCCCACGTCGAAAGCTTGCAATATCTCTTATATTGCCGCGCTTT
>JAGDAM010000275.1 GCA_017959485.1 Clostridia bacterium | reverse complement strand
TAAAGGAATTGATGAACTGCGGCAGGAAGACGAGTCCGTTGTCGGAGCGCGGCGCGTCGATTCCGGCGAACTTGTCGGTGTTGCGTCCCGAACGGAAGCCGAAATTCTCAAACACCGAGAAGGGGGCGTCGACCGAGAGGCAGCAGACGTTCATCTTCCCCGACTGCTTTATGACGTGATGGCTGTAGTTCTGCTTGTTGATGCAGACCGCGACGCGGTTCGGTGAGTTCGTCACCTGCGTGACGGTGTTGACAATCAGTCCGTTGTCGCGCGAGCCGTCGTTCGAGGTCACGACGTAAAGACCGTAGCCGATCTTGAAGAGAGCGGTGAGGTCGTGCTTGTCCGCCTTCTCTGGACTTCTCGCGATATAGTCGCGGCAGAGCTCGCCCGCGAGCGCCTCAAGCTGCGCCTTCGACGAATCGTCCAGCGCCGACATAATCCTCACGGTATTCGCGGCGAATGCGATATTTTTGCAGCCCTCGAGCATCGCGCGCATAGTTGTGGCCGCCAGAGGCGCCCAGGATCCGTTCTCTATCAGTGCGACCGTGCGGTTTTTGAATCCGCGCTCGGTCAGATGATTGATAAACTCGCGCATAAACGGGAAGATATCCGCGTTGTACGTGGTCGTGGCAAGCACGATCTTGCCGTATCTGAAAGCGTCCTCCACTGCCTCCGCCATATCGCATCTCGCGAGATCGTTCACGGCCACCTTCGGGCAGCCGAGCGCGCGAAGCCGGTCGGCAAGCAGCTCGACCGCTTTTTTCGTGTTGCCGTACACAGAGGTGTAGGCGATCATTATACCGTCGGTCTCGACGCCCCAGGACGACCAGACCTTGTAGAGGCCGAGATAGTATCCGAGGTTCTCCGAGAGAACGGGTCCGTGCAGCGGACAGATTGTCGCGACGTCAAGTCCCGAAAGCTTTCCGAGCAGCGACTGGACCTGGACGCCGTATTTTCCGACGATACCGAAATAGTATCTTCTCGCCTCGCACGCCCAGTCTCCGTCGTAAACGTCGTTCGCGCCGAACTTGCCGAAGGCGTCCGCCGAGAAGAGAACCCGGTCGGCCGCGTCGTAGCTGACGATAACTTCCGGCCAGTGCACCATCGGTGCGGCGACGAACTTCAGGGAGTGTCTGCCGAGTTCGAGCAGATCCCCGTCACCGACGACGATTCTGCGGTCGGCATATTCGTTTCCGTAGAAATTGTTCATCATAACGAACGCCTTCGCGGAGGAAACTACCGTAGCCGACGGATAGTTTTTCATAAACGCGGAGATGTTTGCCGAATGGTCGGGTTCCATATGCTGGACGACAAGATAGTCCGGCTGTCTGCCGCCGAGCTCGCGCGCGATATTGTCGAGCCACTCGTGTGTGAAATTCTTTTCGACGGAATCGATTACGGCGACCTTTTCGTCAAGGATAATATAGGAGTTGTAAGCCATGCCCTCGGGCACGACGTACTGTCCCTCGAACAGGTCGACCGCGTGGTCGTTCACGCCGACGTACTTTATATCGTTTGTGATTTTCATAACGTGTTTCCTGTGAAATAATTCAATTTATAGCAATACCGCACAATTTGCGGTATGCAGACTGTGCGGTATTGTCCTTGAGACGGATCTCAATAGTTTTCGGCGTGGATTTCGAAATATGCCTGCGGATGAGCGCACACCGGGCAGACCTCGGGGGCGGCGGTTCCGACGACGATATGTCCGCAGTTGCGGCACTCCCAGACCTTAACCGAGCTCTTCTCGAAGACTGAGGCGGACTCGACGTTTGCGAGGAGCGCGCGATATCTCTCCTCGTGTCTCTTTTCGATGGCGGCGACTCCGCGGAATTTCGCGGCAAGCTCCGGGAAACCTTCCTTCTCGGCGGTTCTCGCGAAGCCCTCGTACATGTCGGTCCACTCGAAGTTCTCTCCGTCGGCGGCGGCGGCGAGGTTCTCGGCGGTCGTTCCGATGCCGTTCAGTTCCTTGAACCACATCTTCGCGTGTTCTTTTTCGTTGTTGGCGGTCAGTTCGAAGAGAGCGGCGATCTGCTCAAAGCCCTCTTTCTTTGCCTTGGAGGCAAAATAGGTGTACTTGTTTCTCGCCTGGGACTCTCCGGCAAAAGCCGCCTGAAGATTCTTTTCGGTCTCGGTTCCGGCGTATTTTCCCGCCGGTTTCGCTTCGGCCGCCGGGGCGACTTCCTCGAGATCGTCTCCGGTCGCTCCGCAGAGCGGGCAGACGGGCTCTTCGCCGTCCTTCACTTCGAAGATCTCATCGCAGAGCTTGCACTTGTAGGTTTTCATGTTTATTCCTCGCTTTTATTATTTATTAGGGCAATACCGCACAATTCGACGCACAAATCTTGCCGGCTCTTTCCGCGCCTGTAGGGGCAACAGCGCACCATTTATCGT
>JAGDAM010000274.1 GCA_017959485.1 Clostridia bacterium | reverse complement strand
ATTCCCGGAGAATGAAAAGAAAACGACTCGTTCTCTGTTCCGTCAGAGGCACTGTCCGTCCGATAACCTCTGACTTGCACCTTCCCTCGGGCACGCCTCGCCTGCGGCGAGCCCCGGTGTCGCCCGACCGGGCGACGGATGGGGCGCCGCGTCCCGGGAACGAGTCACGAAAGTGTCGGCGAAGCCGACGGATGTGGTGCCGCCGGAAAAGCGGCGGATTCCCAACTTGCCCCCCTCATTCCCCCTCGGCGCAATGCAACCGGGCCGCCGCAGCTTCCTGATCGCCTCGGGGACCTTCTCCCCGCAAAGCGGGGCGAAGGTTTAGTGCGGTGCGTCGCGCTAAACTACAAACGGAATCGCGAACCGCCCAAATAAAACCTTCGCCCCGCTTTGCGGGGAGAAGGTGGACCGGCGGTGCAGTTCCGCAGTACGGCAAGCTATATGATCGCCGCCGGGACGGATGAGGGGACGCGGACAGATGATATCCGCTTCACGTATTGTTAGGTGAAAAAGCCGACGTCCGACCCTGTAACTCAAACATCAATAATTATTGACATCCATATTCACAACACTTTAAATCAAAAAGACCACCGAACATGAAAAACCATCCCAATCTTTTATTCATCATGGCGGATCAGTTCCGCGGCGACTGGATGAACTGCGTCGGCGGGCCCGCGAAAACGCCGAATCTCGATCTTATAGCCCGTGAAGGTGTCGTCTTCACCGGCTGCTCCACCTGTGCTCCGCTCTGCGTTCCGGCGAGAGTGGGACTGTTCTCCGGAAAATTCGCCCACACGACCGGCGCCTGGGACAACCGCCGTTTTGTCCTCTCGGACAGAGCGAATATGTGGTCCAAGCAGTTCCGCGAGCTCGGATACGCGACGTCGATGTTCGGAAAGACACATCTGCACGGCGGAAGCGGCGACTTCATCGCGCGCGAGCCGATGCTCGAGGCGTACGGCTTCGACGTATACCATGAGATCACCGGGCCTCACGCCTGCCTCGCCTCGCGGACGTATATGACCGAGCGCTGGAAGGAGCTCGGGCTCTTCGACGCCTTCGCGGAGGACCTCGAGTCGCGCGGAAAGACGCCGTTTGTGAAACCCTCTCCGCTCCCGCTCGAAGAGTACTACGACGTTTACGTGGGCGACAGGGCGGCCGAATATCTGCAGAACCTCGACACTGACAAACCCTGGTTCTGCCACGTCAGTTTCGGCGGCCCGCACGAGCCCTGGGACACTCCGGAGCCCTACGCGAGTCTTTACAAAAAGGAGGACATGCCGGCTCCGCGTCCGCCCATGAAGGACGCGAATCCCGACCGTCCCCGCGGCGAGACCGACTTCCGGATGAATTTGAAAAAGATTCACTGCACGCCCGAGCGGGCGGCCGAAATCCGCGCCGACTACAGCGGCGCATGCACGCTCATCGACGAACAGATAGGCCGGCTCTTTGAAATTATAAAGGCGCGCGGCGAGTGGGAGGACACCGTCGTCGTCTTCACCTCCGACCACGGCGAGATGAACGGAGACCAGGGCTTCGTCAACAAGCGGACCTTCCTCGACGGAGCGCTGCACATTCCGCTGATCATCCGCACTCCCGAGACGGCGCAGACCGGCGGCTCGGTCTGCGGCTCGCTCGTCAGTCTGATCGACGTCGGGCCCACGCTTGTCGAGCTCTGCGGCGGGCAGATAGACTATCCGCAGTGCGGCGTGTCCCTGTGCGATGCGCTCAAAGGCGGCGCAGCCGAGCCGCGGGAATACGTGCTCAGCGAGCTGTCTGGCGAGATAATGTACATGGACGCCGACTGGAAAGCCGCGATCAACAGATCGGGAGAAATATATCTGCTCTTCGACCGGAAGAACGACCCGGACGAGCAGCTCAATCTTGCCGCGTCGGAAGGCGCCCGCGAGACCGAAAACCTCATCCGCGCGAAACTGCTGCGGGCGCTCGCGGAAAACATAATTATACCGTCGACCGAGGTCCAGACAAAGATCCCGCTCAAGCGGTGACACGGACCCCAAATTACAATGAGGCAAATATTTATTATAATCTGCGCGGCGCTTGCCGCCGCGGCGGTCGCAGCGGTTCTGGTTATTTGTTTAACCCAAAACCGCAGCCCGGAGGGCCCCGGAGCCGCCGGCGTTTATAAGCAAATCTCTCAGGAAGAAGCCCGGGAAATGATGAAAAAAGACGACGGACACGTCGTCGTCGACGTCCGCCGCCGGGACGAATATGACGCGGGACACGTCCCGGGAGCCATTTTGATTCCCAACGAGAGCATCGGAACCGAAAGGCCGGCCGAACTGCCGGACTTAGATCAGATCATACTCGTCTACTGCCGCAGCGGAAGAAGAAGCAAGGAAGCGGCGCAAAAACTCGCCGACATGGGATACACTCACGTATACGAATTCGGCGGAATCATCAACTGGACCGGGGATGTGGTGAAATAGAGTATCCGATAAAAAGCCACGCAATCTGAGCGAATGGATGGAGCTCACGTCACGCTTTAAATGTTTGGAGCGGCCACTGTGCCGAGAAAAAAACGAGTAATTATGGAAGCCTTTGGGTGTTCATATATCTCACCTAATT
>JAGDAM010000273.1 GCA_017959485.1 Clostridia bacterium | reverse complement strand
TCGCGGCGGTCTGCGAAGCCGCGAATACCGACGTAAGATTGATACCCATCAGGCGCGAATAGTCGTTTTCGCTCATTTCGGTAAAGAGCCCGGTGCGTGCTATTCCGGCGCAGAGGACGAGGACGTCGCATCCGCCGAGAAGCTCCGCGGCTTCCGAAACGGCTTTCACGGTATTGCCGTAATCCGCGAGATCGTACTTCAGACTGCGGGCGCCGGTCCGTCTCCCGATTTCCGAGGCGGCCTCCGCGTCTTTTTCGTAAATGAATACCACGTCGTCTCCGAGAGCGGCAAATTCGCGGACGCATGCCGCGCCGATGCCTCTCGAGCCGCCGGTAATAATAACTTTTCTACTATTTTCGGGTTTCATTCCGGCTCCTCCGGAAACAAGAATGGGGTGAAATGGATAATATATATTATACACTACGAAGAGTATACAGGTCAATCTTTTTTTCGGAAAAAGATATCCGCGGGAAAACCTTCCGGTTCTCCCGCGGATAAGTCAGCGTATTGTTACGTCAGGGTTCAGATGTCCTTCTTTTCGCCTCTTTTGGCAAGGATCAGATTGGTGACGATGCCGAGGATGAGAGCGCAGGCAACTTCGGTGATCGTTACCTTGCCGAAGCTGACGCTCATTCCGCCGACGCCGGCGATCAGGATGACCGAGACCACGAAGAGGTTGCGGTTGTCGCCGAGATCGACGTTCTGGATCATCTTAAGACCCGAAACGGCGATGAAGCCGTAGAGCGCGATGCAGACGCCGCCCATGACGCAGGACGGGATGGTGGCGAGAAGGGTCGTGAAGGGTGCGATGAAGGAGGCGACGATCGCGAGAAGAGCGGTCGTGAAGATGGTCGAAATCGAAGCGTTGCCGGAGATGGCCACGCAGCCGACCGATTCGCCGTAGGTGGTGTTCGGGCAGCCGCCGAAGAAGGCGCCGGCCATCGAGCCGACACCGTCGCCGAGGAGGGTTCTGTGAAGTCCCGGATCCTCAAGCAGGTCGGATTCGATGATGGAGGAGAGGTTCTTGTGGTCGGCGATGTGCTCGGCGAAGACGACGAAGGCGACCGGAACGTATGCGACCACGACGGTGAGAATGTATTCAAACGAGAGTCCGCTGAATCCCTTGAAGGCGGTAAGGAAGGTGAAATCGGGGACCCAGGCCATGTTCGAGAAGGCCGAGAAGTCGACTACCTTGAGGCCGCAGAGGGTGAAGATGACGGCGGTGACATAACCGGCGGCAATACCGATGATGAAGGGGATCATCTTGAGGAATTTCTTGCCGTAGACCGAGCAGATCATTGTTACGAAGAGGGTTACGAGTCCGCAGACGATCGAAACGTACTTCATGCTGCCGTCGCCCGAGGTGAGGTCACCCACGGCGTTGCCGGCGAGCGAGAGTCCGATGATCGCGACGGTCGGGCCGATGACGACGGGGGGCATGAGTTTGTTGATCCACTTGACACCGGCGAACTTGACGATTATCGCGATGACAACGTAGACGAGACCGGCGGCAAGGGCGCCGATAATCAGTCCCACGTATCCGGCTGCCGCGGAAATGGCTCCCGCGAAAGCGGCGGTCATCGATCCGAGGAAGGCAAAGGAAGATCCGAGGAAGACCGGGCTTTTGAACTTGGTGAAGAGCAGGTAGACGAGAGTTCCGATGCCGGCTCCGAAGAGAGCGGCAGAGGAGCTCATCGGGATCATCTCGGAGAAGTTCGAGATCGATCCGTTCTCAATGGCTTTTGCGACGTTTCCGTTGATGATGGCGGGAACCGCGATTGTCGCCGCAAGTATCGCAAGCAGCTGCTGGAGTGCGAAGACTATCGTCTTTCCGAACGACGGTCTGTCCTGAACGTTGTAAACGAGTTTCATGCGTTTTCCTCCGTTTTTCTGCGTTTTCCTGTTTCCGCGCATCGGCGTCTGCCCTGAATTTTGCACGAAAAAAGCCCTGATGGGCGGATAAATGCCGTCAACAGGGCGCCTGTAAGCAAAGCGGTCGAATCTACGCGACCTTTTATTCAACTTGATGAATCCTGCCTACTTTATCGCATCTGCCGACAACGTGAATCCGGATAACAATAATATGATATCACAAATCGGACAAAAAGTAAACGGGTTTTTAAAAAAAAGCCGAAATTCTTGTTTTAATTGCCGTAAAGTGATATAATAATACGAACAGAAAACTATCCGGAGGTGCCTTTTGCGCTTCTTCACACTTGAAAATTACGTAGAATTGCTCGACGTTAACGGACTGCTCGCCGGCACTCCCGCGTGCAGCGGTAACGACTTGATGATAAGGCACTTTTCCTTTAATTCAAAAGACGTCGTTCCGGGGACCCTCTTCGTGGCAAAGGGGGTACATTTCAAAAAGGAATATCTCGACGAGGCCTTTGCCGGCGGCGCCGTCGCGTACGTCGCCGGGGAACAGGTCGCCGGGCACGCCGACCGATTGATTAAGGTAAAAGACATCCGCCGCGCTATGGCGCTGCTTTCGCGCGAATTTTACAACGATCCCGC
>JAGDAM010000272.1 GCA_017959485.1 Clostridia bacterium | reverse complement strand
GTTCGTAACAGCGAGCCGTATATCCGCCGGGCCGGTCCTCTCAGCAGATGCGGGGACCGGCTTCTTCTTGCTTGGAATGCAAACGTAACTGACTTGAGTTACGGATACCCGATTTTTAGACGCCCGGCAGGGAAAAAAGTCTGCCGGGGTTAAGTCACGTTCTTATGCAGCGTAAATGCTGTCTCTCTGTTATCTAAGTCTTCCATATTCACAGAATTCACCGATTTGTGCCGGAATATTCATTTTTAACTTGACATCAGGCGTTTCTTATAGTATAATTTAATTCCAATTATTAATTCCAATTATTTACTGTTATGGGAGTCGGCAGCCGTGAAAAGAAAAGACGCGAGAAAAGAAGTTATGTCTTTGTGTTTTGAATATTCCTTCAAACCGGACGCGGACCCGGCTGAGATTTACGCGCTGGCTCTGGAGACCCGTCTTCCGTCCGACGACGATTATATAAGAGAGACTTTTTTCGGGATCTTCGGGCATCTTGAGTTTATTGACGGACTCATTTCTGAATACTCGAAGGGCTGGAAGACGTCGAGAATCTCGCCGGTCGCGCTCGCGATAATGCGCACCGCGATATACGAGATCTGCTTCCGCGAGGACGTTCCCGACGCCGCGGCGATAAACGAGGCGATCGAGCTTGTCCGAGAATACGACGACGAAAAGAAGGTCAGACCCTTCGTCAACGGTATACTCAACTCGGTGATGAAGAACAAGCCGCAGGAACCGGCTTCATGAACTGCTTTCTCGGAATAGACACCAGCAACTATACGACTTCCTGCGCGCTCGCGGACGAGTCCGGACAGGTTCTGCTGTCGCTGCGCAAACTGCTGGAAGTCCGGGCGGGAGAGCGCGGCCTGCGTCAGTCGGACGCGCTTTTCGCGCATATAAAGAATCTTCCCGCACTTATGGAAGAACTTCGCGAAAAAGCCCCGGACGCCCGGGTCGCCGCGGTCGGGGTTTCCGACCGGCCGAGGAGCGTCGCCGGATCATATATGCCGGTGTTTCTGGCGGGAGTGTCGGCTGCGTCGGCCGCGGCGTCCTCGCTCGGAGTTCCGCTCTTCCGTTTTTCGCATCAGCAGGGCCACGTCGCCGCCGCAGCGTACGGCTCGGAAGACGCACTCGGTAACCGTTTTCTTTCCTTCCACGTGTCGGGAGGAACGACCGAGCTTCTGCTTGTCCGGATGAATGACGGAATTCCCGAAGCCGAAAGAATCGGCGGAACGGCGGATCTCAACGCCGGACAGGCGATAGACCGGGCGGGAGTCGCGATGGGGCTGTCCTTTCCCGCGGGGGCCGCGATGGATGAACTCGCTCTGGCCGCCGGGAGCGTCCCGGAGCGCGCGAAGCCGTCGGTCAGGGGGCTCGAATGCAATCTTTCCGGAATAGAGAACAAGGTGTCCGCGATGATTTCAAACGGCCGCGGCGCCGAGGAAACCGCAGCGTATCTTTTTGATTTTATCGCGCTGACGCTGCGAGCGCTCACGCTGAACGCCCGCGAGGAATACGGGGAACTGCCCGTGCTTTTCGCCGGAGGCGTCATGAGCAGCCGGTATATCCTGCGCTCGCTGTCGGAACTCGGGAACGTGCGGTTCGCCCGCGACGGATTTTCCGCGGACAACGCGGCGGGGACGGCTTTGCTCTGCCGCCGGAGTTTCAAGTCACTGCCGCAGGACTGAAAGGAAGCGTCGGAATGGAGACCTTATCGGTATCGCAGGTCAACGAATACGTAAAGATGCTGCTCGATTCGGACGCGGTGCTGACCGGGCTGTCGGTGAGCGGCGAGATATCGAACTTCAAAAGACACTATTCGGGACATATATATTTTTCGCTGAAAGACGCGGGCGGGGCGCTCAAATGCGTCATGTTCGCCGGGAACGCCGCGGGCCTCGGCTTTCTGCCGAAGGACGGCGACCGGGTCGTCGCGCACGGAAGAGTATCCGTTTTTCCGCGGGACGGCGTTTATCAGCTTTACGTTTCGGCTCTGACTCGCGCCGGACTCGGCGAACTTTACGCCGAATTCGAGCGGCTGAAAAAGAAGCTTGCCGCGGAAGGACTGTTCGACGCGGCGAGAAAGCGGCAGCTTCCGCCTTTCCCGCGCGAGATCGGTATCGTGACCTCCGCGACCGGAGCCGCCGTCAGGGATATGAAAAACGTGCTCGGAAGGCGCTGGCCGGCCGCGAAGGTGGTTATCTGCCCGGCTCTGGTGCAGGGCCCGGGCGCTCCCGCGAGCATCATAGCGGGCATCGACCGGATCGAGTCCGAGACCGCCGCCGAGCTGATCATAATCGGACGCGGAGGCGGTTCCTTCGAGGATCTGTCCTGCTTCAACGACGAAGCGCTGGCAAGAAGAGTCGCCGGCTGCAGGATCCCGGTGATCTCGGCCGTCGGCCATGAGACCGATTATGTTCTTACCGATTTCGTAGCCGATCTGAGAGCTCCGACACCGTCCGCGGCGGCCGAACTCGCGGTGCCGGACGCTTCCGAGATACTTCACAGAATTATCTCGCTCGGGTCGAGGGTCGAAACCGCGGTGATGACGAAACTGCGGAACGCCTCGGAGGCGCTCGAACGGACCGCCGCGCTTCCGGCCCTGTCGTCGCCGGGCAGAATGCTTGACGTTTACGACGAGAATCTCGCATCGCTGACTTCAAGGATATATCATTCGTTTAGAAACATTGTCGAGCTGAGGGCGGAAAAAACCGAGAAGCTTGCCGCCTCGCTCAAAGCGCTTTCTCCCGTCGCCGTCCTTGAACGCGGCTACGCGATAGTCAGACGTGAATCGGGAGAGACGGTCGCGTCGGCCGAAGAACTGCACGCTGACGACCGGATAGGCATACTTATGTCGGACGGAGAGATACCCGCCGTGGTGAGCGGGCCTTTCAAAGGAGGAAACCCGTATGAAAGCTGAAGAAAATATGCCGCAGGGTACCGAACCGACCTTCGAGTCGGCCATGGAGCGGCTCGGCGAGATCGCCGAAAAGCTTGAGAGCGGAAAAGCTCCGCTCGACGAATCTATGAAATACTACGAAGAGGGAATAAGACTTGTCGCCTTCTGCCGCGGGAAGATCGCGCAGGCCCGCAAACGCGTCGTCGAACTCGGTTCCGACGGGGAAGAAGAGAGCAATGGCGACTGAGTCGCGCGCAGGCGAACTGCGGAGGCGGATCGCGGAGGACGCGGAACTTACCGAAAAATGGCTTCGCGAGCTGTTCCCGTCCTATTCCGATAAAGACGTCGCCTTCGTGAACGAGGCGGAAAAGTACAGTCTTCTCGCCGGAGGGAAGAGGATACGTCCTTTTCTTGTGATCGAGTTCTGCCGCCTGTTCGGCGGAAAGATCTCCGACTGCGCGGGACCCGCCGCCGCCGTCGAACTGATGCACACGTTTTCTCTGATACACGACGATCTTCCCTGTATGGACGACGACGAACTGAGGCGGGGACGCCCGACCTGTCACGTCAGGTTCGGGGAAGCCGCGGCGCTGCTTGCCGGAGACGCCCTTTCGATACGCGCTTTCGAAGCTCTGCTTTCGTCAGGACTCGATTCCGACCGAAAGGTCAGGGCTGCCTCGGAACTTGCGCTTGCCGCGGGCGACCGCGGTATGATCGCAGGCCAGATCGCCGATATGCGCGGGGAAACCGAACGCCTTTCCTTAGACGAACTCGTCGGCATGGAGTCGCTCAAGACCGGGAAGATGATCATTCTCTCGGCAAAGCTCGGCTGCATCGCCGCCGGTTTGCCCGAAGGTGACGGCAGGATCCGCGACGCGGAGGAGTTTTCGTCGCGAGTCGGAAGAGTTTTCCAGGTGGTCGACGACATACTCGACGTCAGCGCGACTCCCGAGCAGATCGGAAAGAGCACGGGCGGCGACGCCGAGCACGGCAAATCGACTTTCATGACTTATATGACCCCGGACGCCGCTTTCGGATACGCGTCGCGTCTTACCGAAGAGGCGAAAGGGTTTATCGGAGGATATCCCGGTTCGGAGATTCTTTGCGACTTCGCGGACTATCTCCTGACGAGGAAAAAATGAGAGCGGATCTCTTCCTTGTCGAAAAGGGGTACGCGAGGAGCCGGGAGGACGCGAAGCGGTCGATTCTGGCCGGACTTGTAACCGTAGACGGAAAAACCGTCTGTAAACCTTCCGAGAATATCGATCCCGACGCCGCCGGCGAAGTCCGCTTTAACAGAACAATCCCTTACGTCGGACGCGGCGGGCTCAAGCTCGAGGCGGCGCTCGACCGCTTCGGAATAGGTGTCGGCGGGCTGACCGCGGTTGATATCGGGGCGTCGACCGGGGGCTTTACCGACTGTCTGCTCCGCCGCGGAGCCGCCCGGGTCTTTGCGGTCGATTCGGGTCACGGGCAGCTCGCTCCCGAACTTCTCGCCGACCCGCGCGTGATATCCATGGAGGGATTCAACGCGAGATATCTTACGCCGGAGGATCTCGGAGGACGGGTCGACGTCGCGGTTATCGACGTCTCCTTCATCTCTCAGACGCTGATACACCGGGCGGTGTCGTCGGTGCTGATCCCGGGCGGGGTATTCGTCTCGCTGATCAAACCGCAGTTTGAATGCGGACGCCGCGAGGTCGGCAAAGGCGGACTCGTCAGAGATCCTGCGGCAAGGAACAAAGCCGTCGATCTCGTCGTCGCGTCCGCGTCGGACAACTCTCTCGTCTGCCGGGGTTTCTTTGAGTCTCCGGTAAAAGGCGGGGACGGCAACACCGAGTATCTTGCTGTGTTTATAAGAGGTAACAATGACTGATTGCGTTTTCGGCGGACGTGCCGCCGTGTTCACCAATATGAAAATCAGGCAGAAGCGCGAACTCGCCTTTTCCGCGGCGTCTGTACTGCGCGAGTGCGGACTGCGGGCCCGTCTTCCCGAATTCGGGGCGGACGGACAGACCGAGTCACCCTCCGGACCCGGATACGAATTCTGCGAAAAGAGCGAGCTGTTCAGGGATATCTCGGCGGCGGTGGTTATCGGCGGCGACGGAACGATTCTCGAGGCGGCGAAATATCTGTGCGGGACCGGTATACCGATCATCGGGATCAACATGGGCCGTGTCGGATATATGACCGAGCTCGAACCGGATGAGCTCCCGCTTATCAGGAAACTGCTCTCCGGAGAGGGCAGGACGGAGAAGCGTTCGACCCTCGCGCTGTCGGTCGACGGGGAGACGAAAGAATCCCTGACGGCTCTCAACGATATCGTCGTGACGAATTCGGCGGCTTCCCAGGTGATCGATATCTCGATCTCGGAAAACGGCAGCCCCGCGGGCAGATACCGCGCCGACGGGATCATCTTTTCGACCGCGACCGGCTCTACCGCATACAATCTCGCCGCCGGAGGTCCGGTCGTCGATCCGCGCCTCTCCTGCATCGTCGTGACCCCGATCTGTCCTCACACTTTCTTTTCGAGGCCCAACGTCTTCCCGGGAGAGTCGAAACTTGACGTTTCGCTCGAAGGTTTTCGCGGTCAGTCGGTCCACATCATTCTGGACGGCCGGCTTTGCGAAAAGGCGGGACGCAAAAACAGGCTGTCGGTGACCGTTTCCGACAAAACGGTCGATTTTCTAAGAATAAAACCGATGAAGTTTTATCAGACACTTCACCGGACAAACGAATTTTGATGCCATAACATCCTAAGGAGCGGAATCATGAAGGGTAACAGACAGTCGGCTATAGCCGAACTGATTACGACATACGAGATCGGGAAGCAGGACGAGCTTCTGGAGCTTCTCAAAAGAGAGAAGGGGATCGAAGTCGCTCAGGCGACCATCTCCCGCGATCTGAGACAGATGAATATTGTAAAAGCGTCCGACGGACACGGCGGATTCCGGTTCATTCTCCCTCCGGAGAATCCTCAGGACTCTTTCGTTCAGTACGCGCCGACCTTTTCCGGCTTTATCCGGTCGGTCGATTACGCTCTCAACAGCGTGGTGATCAAGACCAGTACCGGTATGGCGAACGCCGTGGCGGTAGGCCTGGACTCGGTGGACAACCGCGACATTCTCGGATGCGTGGCGGGAGACGACTGCATTATCGCGGTGACGAGGAACGAGGAGAGAGCGAAAGTTATCTGCGAAGCCATCACCGAGATGATTGAAAAATACAATGATTGATTCGATCTCGGTAGTAAATTTTGCTGTTGTAAAGGACGTCTCGATCCGCGTCTGTTCCGGATTCAACGCCCTGACGGGAGAGACCGGCGCCGGGAAGACGGTTATCGCCGGATGCCTCGGCTTTCTCCTTGGAAGGCGCGTGTCTCCGGATATGATCCGTTCGGGCGAGAGCGAGGCATCGGCTTCGGTGCTCTTTTCGGACGTAAAACCCGACGTTGAACGGGAGCTCGCGGAAGCGGGTATACCCGTCTGTGACGGCGAGGTGCTGATCGAAAGGAAACTGTTTGCGGACGGAAAGACTGCGGCGAGGATCAACGGGAAAACGGTAACGCTTAAACTCCTGTCGGATACCGCGTCGTCGCTGCTTTCGCTTCACGGACAGCGGGAGACGGTGATGTATCTCGACCCGGTGAAGCGGATCGGAATGCTCGACGAAGCCGCCGCGGACGCCGGGAACCTCGATGCATACCATGAGGCCTATTCCCGCTGGTCGGGGCTGCGCTCGGATATCGCGCGCACGCGTTCGGAGGCAGAGTCGCTCGCCGACAAACTGGATCTGGTCTCTTTCCGCTATAAAGAGATCGCTTCCGCGAAACTGACTCCGGGCGAGGACGAGCGCCTCGAGACCGAGCGGGACGCGATCCGGTCCGCGGAAAAGATTAAAAAATACGGAGAAGCCGCCCTTCGCGCGCTGCACGAAAACGAGAAGGGAATCACGGCTTCCTACCTGACGCTTCGCGGAGCCGACGCGCTCGAAAAGATCGCGGGGCTGGTCGTGGGATCCGAAGAAACGGTGTCGCGCCTGCGCGATATCGGGTACGAACTCGAGCAGATAGGCGGCGATCTCGCCCGCGTTCTTTCGGCGGTTCTTCCGGAGGATTCCGAACAGAGACTTGACGAAATAGAAGAGCGGCTTTCGGCTGTATCCCGCCTCAAAAGAAAATACGGATGCGGAATAGACGGTCTTCTGAAGATCGCTTCCGACTCGGCTGAAGACCTGCGCAAGGCAAAGGAAGCTTCGGCTCAAATCGCCCGGCTCGAGTCCGAGCTTGCCACCGCCGAAAAGAAACTCGCCGAATGCGCCGCCGGACTCACCCGTGCGCGCACAGAGGCCGCAGAGAGGGTCACAGAGAGCGTCCTGGGGTCTTTGCGGTATCTTGACCTGCCCGGAGCTTATTTTGAAATACGGGTGTCCGAGAGGCCTTCCTACGCGCCCTCGGGAAAAGACGACGTCGACTTTCTCTTCTCGGCGAACAGCGGAGAACCGCCGCTCCCGGTCGAAAAGTGCGCGTCGGGCGGAGAACTGTCCCGGCTTGTGCTTTCGCTCAAATCGTCTCTGGCGGGATTCGCCGGCGGCATGACGCTCTTCTTCGACGAAATCGATTCCGGAATATCCGGCTCGACCTCGAGAAAGATCGGTCTTATGCTCAAATCGGCGGCGGCCGAGTCGCAGATAATCTGCGTGACCCATTCGGCGCAGATCGCGTCCCTCGCAGACAGGCATCTGCGCGTTTTCAAGTCTGCGGCCGGCGGAAGAACAGAAAGCCGCGTCGAGGAACTCGACAGAGAGGGAAGAATTCTCGAGATCTCGCGGATACTCGGAGGTCTGTCGGTGTCCGAAGCGCAGCGGCGCGCCGCCGTCGATATGATCGACAATAACGATAAAGGAAACCCTTTGACATGACACTGTTTAAACGTATGATCGCGTCGCTCGTCTCGGAGGCGGCGGGAAAGAGCTTCGGCTCAGCCCCCGACGCCGGCGGGATAGAGACGATGCTCGAATATCCTCCCGACAGTTCGATGGGAGATCTCGCGCTGCCCTGCTTTTCTTTCGCGAGGACCTTCCGGCAGTCTCCGGTAAAGATTGCGCAGACGCTGGCCGGCGCCTTCGAAGGAACCGGCGTCACCGCGTCTGCAGTCAACGGATATCTCAATTTCAGAATCGACGGAGATCTGCTCGCCGAGAGGATTCTACCCCGGGTATTTGAAGAAGGCGACTCCTACGGCTCCTCGCATTCCGGGGCAGGGAAGACGGCCGTCTTCGACTATTCCTCGCCGAACGTCGCGAAGCCCTTCCACATCGGGCATCTCGGAACGACCGTGATCGGCCATTCGCTCAAGCTGCTGCACGAGTTCGAGGGCTACAGATGCGTCGGAATCAACTATCTCGGCGACTGGGGAACCCAGTTCGGCAAACTGATAGTCGCTTTCAGAAAATGGGGGAGCGAGAAGGATATCTCAGAAGGCGGGATCGACCGTCTGGTTGAACTGTACGTCAGGTTCCACGCCGAGGCCGAGAAGGATCCGTCTCTTAACGACCTCGCGCGCGTCGAGTTTCACAAGCTCGAGTGCGGGGACGCGGACAATACCGAACTCTGGAAAAAGTTTGTCGCGATCAGTCTCGAGGAGTACGCGAAGACCTACAGGCTTCTCGGGATCGAGTTCGATTCCTACAAGGGAGAAAGCTTCTATTCCGACAAGATGCCGGCCCAGGTCGAGAAGCTCAGACAGTCGGGACTTCTGAAGATAGACGACGGAGCTTCGATAGTCGATCTGTCGGAATACGGCATGCCGCCCTGCCTGATCCTCAAGAAGGACGGTTCGACTCTCTATCCGACGCGCGACATCGCCGCCGCCTTTTACAGATACGAAACCTATCATTTCGACAAGGCGGTCTACGTCACCGCCGCCCAGCAGTCGCTGCATTTCGCGCAGTGGTTCAAGGTTGTCGAACTGATGGGATACCCCTGGTACGACCGGCTGGTGCACGTTCCGTACGGAACGGTCTCGGTAAACGGCGCGAAGCTTGCCACGCGGACCGGCAACGTCGTGCTCCTGCGCGACCTTCTGTCCGCCGCGATCGAAAAGGCGCACGACATAACCCTCGAAAAGAATCCCTCGATGAATGAGGAAAAAGCCGCCGAGATCGCGAGATCCGTCGGCGTCGGAGCGGTACTGTTCTATTATCTGTCAAACAACAGGATAAAGGATATCAATTTCTCGCTCGACGAGGCGCTTGAGTACGAAGGCAACACCGGTCCCTACGTTCAGTATACCTACGCCAGGACCTGCTCGCTTCTCTCGAAGCCCGACCTTCCGGGAGAACCCGATAAATACAAGGTAACTTCGGAGGAAGAGAGAGAACTGCTCAAAACTCTCGCCTCCTTCCCGGAAAGGGTGACCGCGGCGATAAACGCGTACGAGCCGTCGTTTATCACGAGATACATACTCGACCTCGCCGCCTCCTTCAACCGTTTCTATCACAACTGTCAGATACTGTCGGCTCCCGATCCCGCCGTCGCTGCGACCCGCGTTTCGATTACGAGAGCGGTCAACCAGGTGCTCGGGAACGCGTTCGGACTGATCTGCCTGAAAAAGATCCGTCAGATCTGAGCATAATATCATTTTGAGAATTAAGTTATAAAGAGGTACCCGAAATGTCAGGACACAGCAAATGGAGCAATATCAAGCATAAAAAAGAAAAGACCGACGCCCAGAAGGCAAAGGTCTTTACAAAGATCGGCAAGGAGATCACCATAGCCGTCAAGGAAGGCGGTCCCGACCCGGTCTCCAACTCCAAGCTGCGCGATCTGATCGCCAAAGCAAAAGCCAACAACGTTCCCAACGACAATATCGAAAGGACGATCAAGAAGGCCGCCGGAGCCGAAAACGTCAGCTACGAGGAGATCACCTACGAGGGATACGGACCGTCCGGAGTCGCGGTTATCGTCGAAACGACGACCGACAACCGCAACCGCACCGCAGGAAACGTCCGCGCCTGCTTCTCGAAATATCACGGAAATCTCGGCCAGACCGGATGCGTGAGTTTTCTTTTCGACAAAAAGGGAATGATTGTGATCTCCGACGAGGACGGCGAGATCGACGAGGACGCTCTCATGGAGTGCGCGCTCGACGCCGGAGCGTCCGACTTTATCGCGGACGAGGGAATGTTTGAGATCGTCACCGAGCCGGACGACGTTTATGCCGTGGCGGAGGCGCTTGAAGCCGCCGGATACAAGCCGGATTCCGCCGAGAAGACGCTCATCCCTCAGACGACAGTCGACCTTACCGATCCCGACGACGTCAAGTTTATGGGGCTGCTCATCGAGCGTCTCGAGGACGACGACGACGTCATGAACGTCTATCACAACTGGGGCAACGCCGACTGAAGTGAACAGGTACAGAAAGCTTCTTTCGAATACGGCGATATTCGGGGCCGGGACTTTCCTGTCCAAGGTGCTCTCTTATCTGCTGATATTCATATACACTTCGCTTCTCACTAAATCGCAGATTTCCGACGCAGAGTTTGTTCAGCAGATTTCCAATCTGATTATGCCGCTCGCCGCAGTCGGAGTCTGCGACGCGATAACGCGCTTTACGATAGACGCAGGAGACCGCAGGAAAGAGATTTTTTCCTCGTCTGTAGCCATCCTTCTGGGCGGAAGCGTGGCGTTCCTGCTGCTTTCTCCCGTACTGCTTCTCTTCGACGCGCTTGACGGATACTATCTTCTGATCATTCTTTTCGTTCTGTGCGCAAATCTGCAGATGGCGGTCTCATTTTACGCGAGGTCCCGGGGTTTAACCGCCCTCTACGCGATTCAGGGCGTCCTCAACACCGCGCTTACGATCGGGCTGAGTCTGCTCTTCATCTATCTTCTGGACCTCGGGGTCACGGGCCTGCTTCTGTCGGTGACCGTCGCCAACTTCATCGTAACCGTCTTCCTTGTACTGCGCCTTAGGATTTGGCGCGATCTTGATTTCCGGACGGTAAAACGCGCGACGGTAAGAGCGCTGCTTGTCTACGGTATCCCGATGATACCGACGACGATCCTCTGGGCGGCGACCAACCTTACAGACCATTATATCGTCAGAACGGTGGTCGACGGCGGCGTCGAGGGCTATCCAAACGACGGACTTTTCGTCTGCTCCTACAAGATCCCGAACGTGCTGACGCTGATCACCACCGTCTTTATCGAGGCCTGGAATCTGTCGGCGGTCAGAGACTCCGCGGAAGGAGAGGAAAGGGAAGAGTTCTTCGAAAAGGTGTTCAGAAGCTATTCGAGTATAATCTTCACCGCCGGGGCGCTGCTGATCGCCTTTTCGAGACATATTTCGAGGATACTCCTTAACAGGGAGTTCTACGGAGCGTGGGAGTTTATCCCGCTTCTCATAGTGTCCACCGTCTTCAGCGCTTTCGCAACCTTTATCAGCACCGTCTTCTCGGTTTCGAAAAAGACGCTGCCGGCTTTCCTTACCGCGCTTGCCGGAGCCGCGGTAAACGTTGCCGTTTCTTTTCTCCTGGCTCCGGTGCTCGGCGTTCACGGGGTCGCGATCGGAACGCTCGTGAGCTATCTCTCGCTCTTCATTCTCAGGTGCGTCATCGCGGGGCGTTACGTGAAATTCAGCGTCTCTCCCCTGAAGCTCGCGCTGAACGCCCTGATAATGACGGCGCAGGCGGTATGTATGATCTTCGAATTTCCCTCGGGGGCGGTTTCCGAACGGCTTCCGGTTTGGTTCCTTGTCCAGACCGGATTCGTGATCGCGATTGCCGCCGTCAATTTTGCCAGCATCCGCGAAGGAATCGCGCTCGTCTTCGGCTCGCTTGCCGAAAGAAGAGCAAGGAAGAAAAACTGATATTTGCGATAATTTTTATCCGCACGGCCCGAAGAATCGGGCCGTGCGGATTTTTTCGGTATTATAGGAAAACCGGTTATTCGGTCCTCAGCGCGACGACCGGATCCTTGGCCGAGGCGATGAAGGCGGGGATGATTCCCGCGACCAGCGTGAGAAAGACGCTGATGCCTATCAGCGCGAGGGCGGTCCCGAGCGGCAGCCGCGCCGAGAGGGATTTTAGATCAGTCAGCTTGTGCAGCACGAGATTGATCGGTATGCAGGCCAGCGCAGACACGACGACTCCGGTGATTCCGGCGGCAAGGCCTATAAGCATCGTCTCGGCGTTGAACAGACTCGCCACGTTCAGCTTGGAGGCGCCGAAAGCCCGGAGTATACCGATTTCCTTGGTTCTCTCCTGGACCGAGATCAGCGTGATGACTCCTATCATTATCGAAGAGACGAAGAGAGAAATTCCGACGAAGGCGACCAGGACGTAGGTGATTCCGGTCAGTATCGAGGTAACCGAGCTCATAATGATGCCTACGTAGTCGGTGTACTGGATGCGGCTGCGTTCGTCCACGCTGTCGTTGTAGTTCTGTATCGCTTCCTTTATCGTGTCCTTGTCGGCAAAGGTGGATGTGTAGATGCTGACCGTCGCCGGACTGTCGAGATCAATTCCTCCGAGCGCGGTAAGATTCTTTTTAAGCGTGGAATCGGAAAAATCGGTTATACTGTCGTAGTAGACGGCGCACATCTGTTCGGAATATCCGTCGATTGCGGCATCGAGGGATGCAGCGAGATCGGCTGCGGGAATCGCTGCCATCGAGGCGCGGACCGAGGCGGCGTACTGGGCTTTGAAGGCCTCTGCCACCATCGATTCGATCATCTTCTGAAGGTCGGCGTCGGATATCGACGCGATATATCCTTTAACGAGCGAGGGGTTGAGCCCCGACTGCTCGGCGACTCGCGATAAGAGGAGCTCCTCAAGCGACGCCCGGTCCATCGAACCGATCGCGGAGGAAACGTAGGCGGATATCGCTTCATCGCTCGGTATCGACATGATCGCCACGTAGGCTTCGGCTTTTTCCTCGTCCGGCATAGACGAAAGACGTTCTTTGAGCTGCTTCGCCTTCTCGCCGTCCGTCATCTGATCGGCGTATTCGCGGAAGAGCAGTCCGGTAAAGACGTCGGTCTCTGGCGAGGCGAGCTGGCGCCTGACTATATCCGAGTTTCCGGTGGTCTCAATCAGCTTTTCGGTCAGCGCGTGTGTGTATCCGATGCCGCTGTTGAGCATTCCGCCGACCGAATTCTCCGATTCGCGTATGATTCCCGACACGTGAAGAGGAATTCCTCCCGCGTAAAGGATCTTCATTCCAGCCTCGTCTTCCCGCAGATCGGTGTAGGAATCGCTCTCGGCGTCGTAAACGAAGCAGGAGGAGGGAATGATCAGCCGGAACTCGGTCTCGCAGATTTCCTCGTAGGACCAGGAGCGCTTGGTGTATTCGATTTCCTTCTGGTCCGACATCGACTTCAGCGCGCTCTCTATCTCGGAGCGCGGGATGAGTCCCATTGCGTAGAGCGAAAGGTCGTTAAGCTCGTTTCTGCCGTCGACTATCAGGACGACCTCGTCGTAATTTGACGGCCAGTCTCCGTAGATAACGTCGTACTGCTTGGCGACGACGTCGTTGACCGGTTTGCCGTCGACCGAGGGGAGTATCTCCTGCCACAGTCCGTAATTTCTCGAGCTGGAAGATGAGGAGGTGGTCATCAGCGACATCAGATTGCCGCCCGAGCCTCCCGAACTTCCCATGTAGCTGGCCATTATCGAGGACATGAGCTCTGAAATGTCCGAATGAACCACGTTTCCGTCGACGCCGGATACGTATATGAGCGGACTTATTCCGTACGAATAAAGAATGCCGGTGACGGCCCCGCCGAGACCTGTTTCATCGTCCTCCGAAGAGACGCTCCGGTCGAGGAACTGTTTGAAGGCGGAAAGGTCGTTCTGCGTCTTCTCGGCGGTGTTGAGCGTGTTGACGAGGTTATAGATCATCGACTTCGAGTAGACGGCGTCCCGCTCGTGGCGGTCGTCGCCCACCTTGCCCATAAAGTTTTCGATAAGCGAACCGAGATCGACGCTTTCTGCCTCTATAACGAGCGGATAGGATGCAAGCGTGTCCTCCTGAACCGAGTTGATGAAATCGCTCGCTCCCTGTGACACCGCGTATATCAGCGCGATTCCGATGATGCCTATACTTCCGGCGAATGACGTGAGGATTGTTCTGCCTATTTTGGAAATCAGATTGTTGAGAGAAAGCCCGAACGAAGTGAACAGCGACATGGAGGGCTTCATTTCGCGTTGTTTGCCGCCGCGGGGGGCGGGTGCCGGCTCGGCCGCGGGTTCCGGCTCGGCCGCGGGTTCCGCGTCCGGGACCGAGTACGGATCGGTGTCGCC
>JAGDAM010000271.1 GCA_017959485.1 Clostridia bacterium | reverse complement strand
CGTATTCCTCACCGACGTGACAGGGAATATACCTTTCCTCGGTATGGAGACCGAACAGCCGTCTCTCCGGGCATTCGGCAAGCAGCGCTTCGGTGAATTCCCGCGCATCCGCGGTGTCCAGCGGACGCCGGTCGACGACGCCGGCGCCGGGGGCCCAGAGCAGGGCGCCGTTGAGCATTACGCAATAGGTGTTGGGCTTTACCGTAAATCCCTCAAGTCCGAGCACGTCGGGGAAGCGCCCGGTGGCCAGCGAGAAAAGACCGCCTTCGCTTATAAAATACTCGACGGCGAGGCGGTTTTTATCGCTTATTACGGCTCTTTCGGCGATTGTTCCGTCAAAGTCGGTCAGAAGAAGTATTCCGTCGAAGATGCCTTTTTTCATAGATTCAGAAACTTTCCCGCGTTCTCAAACGCGACGGCTTTTTTTTCGTCCTCGGTGATCGGGATCCGCTCGAAGAGCGGCACCTCCGTGTCCGCCTTTTTTACCGGATAGTCGGTTCCGAACATGCATCTGTCGGTCCCGAGCATATATATCAGCTCCGCGGCCTTGTCGGGCCCGACGGCCCAGACCGAGCTCGAGGTGTCGAACCATACGTCCGGCATTCCGGCGAGCAGGTGCGAATTCTCCCACGCGGTGTAGCCGCCGAGATGCGCCGCTCCGATCCTCAGATCCGGGAACTTTTCCTTGATACGGCAAAGCCGCGCGGCTTCCGAGAAGCGGTACTGCGGGCGGCAGTCGCCCATGTGCAGATAGACCGGCATGCGTCCTTCGCAGTAACGGTAAAGCGGGAAGAGCCGTTCGTCGTCGATATCGACTCCCTGAATGTCGGGATGCACCTTGAAACCCCGTATGCCGAGTTCCGCCGCCTGTTCGAACACTCCGTCGGGATCTGTCTCGTCCTGATGGTAGCAGCCGAACAGGACTGTTTCGACGCCGAGAGCGCGGATTTTTTCGCATTCGGCCGCGGCAACCTCGTTGACCTTGCGTACCTGGTGGGCGGAGGTGGCGGTGCAGAGAACGAGTACCCCGCGCACGCCGTTGTCCCGGGAGACGGCTCCGAGTTCGGCCGCGGTCCCGTTGCCCTCAACGGTGAAATCGTAAAAGATCCCAAGATTCCGCGTGGCCGCGGGAGCCAGTTTTTCCGGGAAGATGTGAGTATGAACGTCAAAGTATTTTCGATCCGACATATTGATAAAACCGTTCCGAAATGGTATAATTATATCATACGCGCCGATGAGCGCGATGAAAAAGGAGATAATTCAAATGGACTGCATTTTCTGCAAGATAATCTCGGGCGAGATCCCGTCGACCGCCGTCTATCAGGACGAGCGCGTATTTGCCTTCCGAGACATCAACCCGCAGGCCCCCGTGCATATTCTCGTCGTTCCGAGAGAGCATATCGAGTCGGCCGACGCGATAACCGCCGAAAACAGCGCCGCGGTGGCCGCCGTATTCGAGGCGATACCGAAAATCGCCGCCGCAGAAGGACTCGGCAAGGGATACCGCGTCGTGACGAACTGCGGAGAGCACGGCTGCCAGTCGGTGAAGCATATTCACTTCCACCTGCTCGGCGGGCGTCAGCTCGGCGACAGGATGGACTGATCAGTTTACGAATTCTCTGTAAATCGCTTCGACGGCGCGTTCGAAATCGTCTCCGTCGACGCCGAGGATGATGTTGAGCTCGCTTGAGCCCTGGTCGATCATCCGGATGTTGACGCCGGCGTCGGATACCGAACGGAAGACCCGCGCTGCGACGCCCTTCGATTTGACCATTCCGCGTCCGACGACCGCGATAAGTGCGATGTTGTCCTCGACCGACAGACTGTCGGGCCTCACCGAATGCTCGAGCGACTGGATTATCCGCTCGCGTTTCTCGTTGAGTTCCGAGGTCTGGACGATGACTCCCATAGTGTCGATTCCGGAGGGCAGATGCTCAAACGAGAGTCCGTGCTCTTCTATCGTCTCGAGCACCTTTCTGCCGAACCCGATCTGGCTGTTCATAAGGTGATGCTCGATGGTGATGACCGAAAAGCCGCGTTTGCCGGCGATTCCGGTAATGATTTTCGTTTTGTCGAAGCTGTGCGCGTTTTCGACTATCATCGTGCCGGGCGCCGACGGATCGAGCGTGTTGCGGATATTGATCGGTATGCCGGCGCTCCTGACCGGGAAGATGGCGTCCTCGTGCAGAACGGTGGCGCCCATATATGACAGCTCGCGCAGTTCCCGGTAGGTGATTTCGCTTATGATGCAGGCGTCCTTCACTATGCGGGGGTCGGCCATCATAAATCCGGAAACGTCGGTCCAGTTTTCGTAAAGAGCCGACGATGAAGCCGCCGCGACGATTGATCCGGTAATATCCGAACCGCCTCGCGAGAAGGTCTTCACGGTCCCGTTAGGCATCTGTCCGTAAAAGCCGGGAATAACCGCCCGATCGTGAAGCGCCAGTTCCGCGCCGAGCGCCTCGTAGGTTCGGTCGGTGTCGAGGGTTCCGTTATCCCTGAAGAATATGACGTTTTCGGCGTCGATGAAATCGTATCCGAGATATTTCGCCATTATTATTCCGTTGAGATATTCTCCGCGGCTCGCGGCGTAGTCGCGTCCCGAGCGGTGAAGTATCGCCTGGCGGATGTAATCGAGTTCGCCGCTTATGTCGAACGACAGACCGAGCCCTTCGATTATTTGTGTAAATCTCGAGCAGATCTCGGTGTAAGCCGAGTCGAACGCCGCGGAGTCTCCCTCGCGGGACGCGCGGTAGCATTCGTAAAGCAGGTCGGTCACCTTGGTGTCGCCCGAGAAGCGCTTCCCGGGGGCGGACGGTACGACGTATCTGCGCGCGGGATCGGATTTTACGATTTCCGCGGCAAGTTTGAAGTGGTCGGCGTCGCAAAGAGATGTCCCGCCGAATTTGACTGTTTTAACGTTAGTTTTCATATTATCCCCACGGAGAAATAGAATCATGAATAAACTGACCGCCGTCCTTGCCGTATGTATCTGCGCGATATTCGCGATGACCGCCGGATGCGGAGGAATTCCGCCCGAGGCGGACACTACGGCGCAGGCGTCGGACGAGGCGGAACCGGTAACCGACGCTGAAAAAACTGAGGAGATTACAACAATGAATGAAACCAGCGAACCCGCCTGCACCGCCGGAGAAACCGTGACCGGTGCGTCAGTACGGAAGATTACGCTCAGAATAGCTACTTACAACATAAAGCACGCGGCCGAGGGCGAAGATAAGATCGCCGACGTTATAAAAACAATCGGCGCCGACTTCGTCGGCGTTCAGGAGGTCGATTATCTGAACACACGGTCGGGGAACCGGGACCAGCCCGCGCTTATCGCGGAGGCGGCCGGAATGCCCTATTACCGGTTTACGCGTTCGATCGACTACCGCGGCGGGCAGTACGGGACGCTCATCCTGTCGAAATACCCGATAGTCGAATATGAGACGGTGAATCTGTATTCTGCGGAGTACGAGGGACGCGCGCTCGGTCACGCCGTGATAGACGTCGACGGCGTCCGCCTCGACTTTTTCAACACCCACCTGTCTTACGAAGACACCGCGGTTCGCGCTGAGCAGCTCCGTCAGATCTTTCTCGAACTGTCGGACTGCCGCCGCTTCTGTCTGACCGCCGATTTCAACACCGGCGTATTTACCGAGCTTTACGTGATAGGAGCGCAGACGCTGGTCAACGACTACGGCCGCGAGCTCGTCACCTTCCAGTCGAGCGGGAAGTCGATAGACAACATCCTTCTCTCGAACGGCATCGAACTTGCCGGGAGAGGAACGGTGACCGAATCATATTCGGATCACCGGCCGCTGTGGGCAGACGTGACAATTATGAATGATGAATGATGAATTATGAATTAAAGACTCAAAAAAGGTCGGTTTCTTCGCAGGTAACTAATTCATCATTCATAATTCATAATTCATAATTCACATTTTACAGTTGCCTTCGTCCTTCGAAGGCCCGCGCGAGCGTGTACTCGTCGGCGTATTCGAGCTCGCCTCCGACGGGGATTCCGTTCGCGATTCTCGTGACTTTGATTCCGGTCGGCTTGAGCAGCCGCGCGATGTACATCGCGGTCGCCTCGCCCTCGGCGGTCGGGTTGGTCGCGATTATTACCTCCTGTATCCCGGCGTCCTGTCCGATCCGCGCGAAAAGCTCGCGCAGACGGATAGAGTCGGGAGTTATGCCCTGCATCGGCGAGATAAGTCCGTGAAGGACGTGATACAACCCGCGGTATTCGCGGGTTTTTTCTATTGCGATGAGCGAGCGGGTGTCGGCGACCACGCAGATAACGCTGCGGTCGCGCGTTTCGTCCGAGCAGACCGGGCAGATCTCGAGATCTGTCAGGTTCTGGCAGACGGGGCAGCGGTGAATATTCTTTTTCGCGTCGAGGATCGCCTCGGCGAAACGCTCGGCGTCCTCGTCGCTCAGTTCAACGACCGAGAAGGCGAGGCGCATAGCCGTGCGCCTTCCGATGCCCTGGAGCCGCGCGAAACGTTCGGCGAGTACGTCGAGCGAGCGGATACTGTCTGTCGAAGCCATCAGAGGGCTCCGTCGGGTATTCCGAATTTCGCCGCGAGCGCGGCCATTTCGTCCGCCGACTCTCGGTCTACTCTCGAGATCGCCTCGTTAACCGCGGCGACGATAACGTCGGACAGCGTCTCGGGATCGTCGGGATCGATTATGTCGGGTGAAATTTCGAGAGAGGTTACCCGCCGCGTTCCGTCGATTTTGAGCTTTACCGCTCCTCCGCCGGCCGCGACCTCGTATTCTCTCGATTCAAGCTCTTCGGCGAGGGCGTCGCGCTCCTCCTGAAACTGCTGGACCTGACGCATCATGGCGTTCATGTTCTGCGGTCCGCCGCCCATTCCTTTAGGTAGTCTGACTTTCATATCTGTCTCCGTTCCGCCGCACAAGGCGGTGATCAATTGTTTATTCTTTATTCGTATTCGCTCAGCAGGTCAGTTCTGCTGCACGCGCCCGATATCCTCAAGCAGTTCGTCCCGGACCTGAGCGTCGTCGGGAACGCCCTGTTCGAATTTAACGTTTTCCGGACCGATCACGCCGCCGGTCACCGACGACAGGGCGGCGCAGAGCTTTGCGAGAGTCTCGGGAGCGCTCGCGAGCATTCTCGATACCTCGGTTCTGTATCTGACCGTAACGACGGTTTTTCCGCCTTCACGCGAAAGATAGGCGGCGGACGTTCCGAGCAGCGCCGAGACTCCGGGAGCGCTCCGGCGGAAGAGTTCGAGCACGTCGGGCCATTCACTCATTCTGACGGGAGCGTCGGACTCCGCGGCGGAGCTCTTTCCGGCGTCGGACGGCTGTTTTTGTTCCGCGGTTCCGGCGTCTCCGTTTTCCGGCTTTTCGGGGGCTGGTTCCTTCGGGGCGGGTTTTGCCCGCGGCCCGGAGGGGGCGGTATCCGCGCCGGCGGCGGGACGCCTGACAGCGGCGCCGAGCTCAAGCGCGGAGATGCGCGAAAGCAGGGCGGCCGTCGATTCGTCGAGACGTTCGTCGCACAGACGGATTGCGGCGAGTTCCGCCTCGACCCTCCGGCTGACTCCCGGACGCTGCATGAGCGTCAGCGCCTCGTCGAGTTTCCGGCACTGATATGACAGGGTCTCGCGCGTGAAAAGGGAAGCGTCGGACGTCAGAGCCGAACGCTCGGCGTCGGTAAGGTCGAGATAGACGGCGGCTTCATCGGGCCCGGCCGTCTTGACGACGAGCATGTCGCGGTAATAGGCGATGAGTTCCTGCCAGAATACGGTAAGGTCGGACGCCGAGCGGTCGGTTTCCGAAATCTTCGCGAAAACCGATCTGACGTCGCGGGCGGCTATCGCCCTTACCAGTTCGGAGGTCTTGGCCCTGCCGTTCCAGCCGGAGGCGGCCGAAACGCGTGCGGCGTCGATTTTTCCTCCACCCGCGGAGCAGAGCTCGAGCAGACTGATCGCGTCACGCATTCCTCCCTCGGCGAGGCGGGCGAGGATCAGAGCCGCGTCGTCCGTAAGGTCGATGCCCTCGGCTTCCGAAATCTGTCGCAGGCGCGAGACGAGGACTTTCACCGGCAACCGCCGGAAGTCGAATTTCTGGCAGCGGGAGATGATGGTTGCCGGAAGCTTCTGCATCTCGGTCGTGGCAAGAATGAATATTACGTGCGCCGGCGGCTCTTCGAGCGTCTTCAGAAGAGCGTTGAAGGCCGACGCCGACAGCATATGCACTTCGTCGATTATGTAAACGCGGTATTTCAGCTGCCCGGGGGCGAACATCACTTCGTCAAGGATGTTGCGTATGTCGTCGACGCGGTTGTTCGAGGCGGCGTCCATCTCGAGAACGTCGGTCGTCCTTCCCTCGGCCACGGCGCGGCAGGCGGGGCAGACTCCGCAGGGATCGCCTCCGACGGGCGATTCGCAGTTGACCGCCTTCGCGAGTATCTTGGCGCAGGAGGTCTTTCCGGTTCCTCTCGAGCCGCAAAAAAGGTAGGCGTGGCTGATCCTGCCCTGCCCGACCTCGTATTTTAATACGTCGGTGACGTGTTCCTGCCCGCAGACCTCCGAAAAGGTCGCCGGGCGCCATTTGCGGTAAAGCGCCTGATGCATCTTTCGTTCCTTTTTCCCCGGAAAAGATTCCGGCTGCAAAATAAGACCATACACCCCGAAGTCGAAATTCACCGCCGCGCGTTAGTTCCGCCTCCCGCTCTGAGCAGGCGCCCCCGCGGCACACCGGACCGGCTGCTTAATGCTGCTTGGTTCCCCACCTGACATGGTTCACAGTGCCCGATTGCGCAGGACCCGCTCTTCAACACGGAAACCGGATCGCGGACCGCTTCGGATCCGTCCTCGTTCGGGGGATCCACCCCCGCTGTAGCGGATTTCGGGTGCAGGGCACCGCTGGCTCCCCGGCTGGTATGGCCTTATTTCGCAGCCGAAACTCGAAGCGAAATAAGTTTATAATATTATATCAAAAAATAAGGTAAAAAGCAATACGTGCGTAAAAAAATCTCGCCTGTGCCGGAATATGATATACGCTTTGCGTATAATTACTGAAACGTAAGCGGCACTGTGTTCGCAGTGACCGCGACCTGCACCGTCCCTCGGGCACGCCTCGCCTGCGGCGAGCCACGGTGTCGGCGAAGCCGACGGATGAGAGGGAGAGAAACGCCGGAGGCACTGTGTTCGCAGACTGTGAAAAAACGGTAACCGCCCAAGCAAATTGGTGATATCCAAAATACCATAAACGCGTGCCTTCCCCGAAACGGGGAAGGGGGACCG